>JAACFI010000508.1 GCA_009937575.1 Haliea sp. | reverse complement strand
CAAATTCGGCTGCACCTTGTTTGGATGTTGTTTCCCTTCAGTGTGGCTATCTTTCAAGTTTCCGCGTTTCTTCAGAAGCGTCGACACCAAGCAGGCCAACCAGGGAATCCATCAGTCGATGCAGGAAGAGCAACGCTTCACGCCCCGTGAAAGCCTTCGGCTGGCGCGCATGCTGGGCCATCGACAGGGAGGCAAATCTCACCGCGCCATCCAGTCGCGATTCCAGTGCGTTCGCGGAAAGCTGAGTCAGCTCATCCTGCAGCAGCCTGGGTATCGCTTGGGCACCCCGCTCTCTGAGCATCGCGTTTATCGCCGGCAACTCCGAGAGCACAACTTCTGGCCCGAAAGCGCGAATGTAGCGCCGAAAATCGGGATTAGTGTGTCCCAGCTCAAAGGGTGGCATGACCATAAACTCGACGATATCGCGTAGGCCGGCGTTTTTGGGCAATGACTCAAGCATGACACCACGCAGCTGGCCAATCTCGCGCGCCCAATACGCATGTATCTCCCGGATCAAACCTTCGCGATTACCAAAATGGTACTGTAACGCGGACTCATTCTTCTGACCTGACGACTCGACAATGGCGCGACTTGTCACATTCTGAAGCCCTTGCGCCGCGAACAACCGCTCAGCTGACCGCATCAGGGCTTGTCGCGTGTTCTCGCTTCGGGAAGGGCGCCTGGAGTCACTCATGATCAACTGGAGCCTTGCTGAATAAGCCACAGACCAACCGGGTTAGTTGTTTCGATGTTTAATTGTCCCGCGAGGCCTGCGGTCCGATGTATGGCAATCTCCTGGTACTCCGGTGATGCAAGCATGTCATACATGGCCTTTCTGTTGGGATACATGGCTATCACAATGGCATCCCAGAGTTCCTCTACCTCTCCCAGCCACAGGCCTTCTACGTTGGCACTGAACATCGGTCCACCACCCAGGCCCATCAGGATTCTGGCGACAGCCTCTCCATAGATCGAAAATGCTCGAGCTCCTGTGAGGTCTGTTTCCCGACCATCCGGATATTCAGCTTTGTCCCTGAACTTGAGCAGGTTGACCATGTAGATCGGTTTGTCGTGCCCTGGCGCGATGAGCGCTTTCATCTGCTGTTCGCTGGGATGGATCTGATTATTGACTTCCACTTGCCGGGTCCTGGCACTGACTGACGGAGCAATGATACTATGCGTTTTAATTAATGACAATCATTAATCCGTTGTGTATAGTCCTTCGAAGCGAAGGAAACAAAGATGAAAAAGGCTAGCGACAAGCGCCGCCGAACAGCGACCGCCCATGGCTTTTCGTTGGCACTGAGTAAGAGAGTACCTGAATGCAAGGCATTGAAAGCATACCATGTCACCTGGTGCCAGCGGCGCACGCCGCACTGTCGTGGGTCAATGATACCCGGGGTTCGAACTACGAGCTGACCGGGTTGGTCGATGTCGACGAGGTTGATAACGCCACCCAGCCGTTTGAAATGGGACTTGTTCTTTGTGATGGGGAGATCTGCTCCCGGGAGCAGGTTCGAGTTTTTCCGGAGGGGGACAGCTATCATTTCGATTTTGTGGACCAAGCGACTCCTGATATTCCTCCACTGCTCGATCCCCCGGAAGGACTTAGAAGCAGATGGCTCGACCAGCAGTTGGAAAAGCGCGAATTCGTGCTACTGCTGTACTACCGTGGTCTGTGGTGACCACCCTGTCGCTTCGAGTTACGAAGCTACGTCAAATCAGGTGTGCTGGAGCAGATTCATGCGGCTGGCGGTGAAGTGTTCGGCATCACGAGTGAACCCCAGACCCTCGCGACAGAGGCTGAGGTGGAATGGGACCCCGGTTTCCCAATGGTCGGCGATCCTCATCACGAGATTCGTGAAACCTGCAGAGACAGGGGCTGGGTGGATGTTTTCTTCAACGAGAACTACGGCCACCTGCGCGAACGTGCGTGGGCTTCCCATCCAAAGGGCTACTATCAACCCGCTGTACTAGCTGTACACAAGTCCGGTCGTGTCCTATACAGATGGCGCTGCGTACCGAAGTACAGCAATATGAGCGGCGCCGGTGGTCGACCGGAAGCTGAATACACCTGGGGCAAGATTCAGAAGGCGCTGGAAGGGAGCGAGGACGCGCCACTCGACAAGATGCCGAACATGGGTAGCGAACCTATATCCTGGCCCAGGTTCCTACTCATCCTGACAGCACATGGATGGTTCCTGCGACCTAAACCCTTCCCGTTGGCCCGTGAAGGGGACAAATCCTCGGTGAATCCTGCGAAAATGATGCGGCGCGTTTACGGGTTCGTGGCCCTGTGGCTGCTATTGCTGATCATACTGCCCATCGGCTGGTTTGGGTTCGCCTTGCTGGCGTGGTTGGCGGTGCTGGCTCCTGGCCTGATCGAGATTCATCGTCAGTTCCAGAATGAGCCGGATGATAATTGACGAATACCAAGAACGAAATCCATGGCCAATTTTGAATTCTTCATTGCTCCTTTGACAGCAAAGCTTGTTGCAATCAACACTGGCTTATTGATGCCGGTTGGTATTTGTTTGTAAAGCACACAGGCCTGATTTCGGGTATTTGGACAATGATTCAGATCCCGAGTTAGAAGTCGTAGCTAAAGCGTGCTCCGGTGGTGCGTGGTCGGACTACCGGAGCGAGTACGCGAACCGTCACCCGAAACGGGTGGCGCCTGATCCTGTAACGTTCTGAAATATATTTGGAAATGGTGGGCCCAGAAGGACTTGAACGGCAGCGGCCGACCGTCCGAACGCGGCCCGCTTCGACCTGCCGATTATGAGTAGCACGCA
>JAACFI010000137.1 GCA_009937575.1 Haliea sp. | reverse complement strand
ATTGCCCGTGGATCATGCCCATAACGGTATCAGTTTGTTATCCGATGGCATGATGATTACCCGTAATCTGGAACACGATCACAGCAAAAAATCTCTCTTTACCGTGTTTGATCCCCATACCCTGGAAGTCCTTATCAGGCATGTGAATCGCCCCGGGAATTCCGGAGACCCTTTTGTGTGAGTCAGGCCGCAATGGCTGACTCTTCCAATTGGCGATAATACGCCAATTCGTACTCCGCCGGTGGAACATTACCAATGGGCTCCAGAAGCCGGCGATTATTGAACCAATCGACCCATTCCAGGGTCGCGTACTCGACCTCATCAACGGTTCGCCATGGCCCTCGCTTGTGGATGACCTCAGTCTTGTACAACCCGTTGATGGTTTCAGCAAGGGCATTGTCGTAAGAATCACCCACGCTGCCCACAGACGATACCAGGCCGGCCTCAGCAAGGCGCTCCGTGTAGCAGATCGATAGATATTGGCTACCCCTATCGCTGTGGTGAATTGTTCCTTCAGAGCCCCTGCGGGACCATAGCGCCTGCTCAAGAGCATCCAACACCAGATCTGTCCGCATCGAACGAGAAACACGCCAGCCAACAATGCGGCGGGCAAAAACGTCTGTCACAAAGGCGACATAAACAAAGCCACCCCAGGTCGCTACAAACGTGATGTCGGCAACCCAAAGCTGATCAGGGCGTGTCGCGATAAACTGCCGCTTAACCAGGTCTGCTGGACGCTCTGCGGCATTATCCGGAACCGTGGTTCGGCAGCGCCGGCCTCTCACAACGCCTTGGATTCCCAACTGTTTCATCAGCCTTTCCACCGTGCAGCGTGCCACCTCGATGTTCTCCCTATTCAGCTGCCGCCAGACCTTGCGGGCACCGTAGACCTCGAAGTTTTCCTCCCAGATCCGCTGAATATCGCGACTGAGCACCTGGTCTCGCTGAGCCCTGGGCGGGAGGCGATCAGGATCGGCCTCCCTGGCTTTATGTTCATAGTAGGTAGACGGGGCGATCGGCAGCTGCGCGCAGATCGGCTCGACCCCGTATTTGTCACGGTGATCATCGATAAACTGGACCATCACACTTACTTGCGGTCGAGCTCCGCCTGGGCGAAAAAAGCAGAGGCCTTGCGCAATATTTCATTGGCGCGCTTGAGCTCCCGGTTTTCGCGCTCCAGTTGCTTGAGTCGGTCCCGCTCATCACTGGTAACACCCGCCCGAAGACCGCTGTTGCGCTCGTCCTGGCGAACCCACCGGCGCAGAGTCTCGTGTGTGCAACCGATTTTGTCTGCCACGGACTGGATGGCAGCCCACTGCGATTGATGATCCTTTTGTGCCTCCTGAACCAGGCGCACGGCTCGTTCCCGGACCTCCGGGGCATACCTCATTGATTTACTCATTACTCTATCCTCTCAAAGAATAGAGTCTCCGGTAAACCCGGGGCGATTCAGTTCCTGGCGGCGGCCGTGTCGGTGTCTCCAGCGGGCCAACCCGATACCGGGACGGCGGAGCCCACTCTCAGCCGCTATCAGCGTACTGTCCACAGGCTCATTGAGGATGATGATTCCGCCCAACAGGCCGACTTCGCCGCTACCGGGCTGAGGGAACTGGTGGAGGTTTACCTGGCCGAAGCAGATCTGGCCCGGGCCCAGGCGAAGGAATTACCGGCCGGGCGCGTGGCGAAGCTGCAACGCTGGTCCCACGCGGTGGAACGATACGCAGAGCAGTTGTATATCGTGATGGAGGAGGTACAGACGGGTGCGCCGGTTAAACTGACATCCGATCTGAAAGGTTCAGCCGGGGCACGAATTGCGGATCGCGTGGTGATTTTTCAACACCCCCGGGCGGACCAGCAGCGTGCATTCGAGCAACGACTGTTGCAGGATTTTTGCCAACGCAATGACTGCCGTAGCTTGATAGCGGTGGTGGAGCCCGTCCGCCCGATCCCGGTGACAGCATCGCAAGTGAATCCCGAGTGGTTGATCACCAGCCAGGGTGCGGTCTGTGCACATGGAGGTATTGTCGTGCGCTTCGGGCCGGATGCCGACCTCGGGAGGGCCAGGGGTATCTGCGAGCAACTGATGTCTGAGGCCGAGTTGTTGGCGGCGGACATCGCCTGGCAGGCGAGGCATGGGGTCAGGGTGGATTGGGGCGTGCTGACTGTTACCGCTGTTCCGCGACGCCCTGAGCACGTAATCGACCTCAATGCTTATGGTGATACAGTCCTGGTTAACGTGCCCCTGATTCACGGCAGTCCCGGCCTGCTTGCATCCCTCAAACCCTGGCTGAGTACCCGCTACACCCAGAGCAATCCGACGGCGCTGGAACTGGAAGCGACACAGATCGGGTGGGAGGTGAAAAAACCCCGTAATTAGAATGTCTTGAGTTCAGTAGAACGTATTCTCAGCGGCTGATACCCGTACAGTGCACTTATGTGATGGAAGTAGGCGTGTTGACCATAGTTGCGCCACTGGTTGTTCATACTGGAAGCCACATCCCGGTAATGGTCCAGCAGCCTGGGGTAAGCTGTCGTGCCATCCACGCCTGGCTCGCGCCCATGATAAACCAGGGCCAGGACCGTTGGATTTCCTCTGGCCATTCCTTGTCACTGGTTTCTTCGAGCTCGGCCAACTCGCCGGCGCCGCGCTGATCCAGGCTGATCCTGGTAATGTAGGACCGGTCTTTCAACCACGACGCCAATGGATTCTCGCGAATCCCGGCGTCGATACGGGCAGCAGTGTCGGGATCTGAGAGAAATATCAGGCTGAACTGATTGCCGCTGTTATCCCTGCCCGCCCTTCTGTGGAACCGCCACAATCTGAATCTCTCTTCGTGTTCCAGGAGGATGGGGAGCACTATCTGTTCAGCGACGAGCAGATGCCCGGAAAAGTCCGGTGCCTCATCTGCTGGCCAATCCAGCTTGAACCGGAGTTGCCACCAGGCGAGCCCCCTGGTGTCTATCTGCAGCAGGCCTGCATCCGGCTCGAAGGTCTCAGTTGGCGTCGTCCGGATGGTGGTGGTACATGCAGACAGCGCCACGCAGACAATAGCCAGACAGTATTTTACGGTCATTCCAATCTCCAGTCAGGCATTGGTTTGATGATAGACACAGCTGTTAGACGACAAGGTGTAATGGATACTTGCCGCGCCGGGCCCGGTCCTGGTATCAGGCTCTACGCGCCTTGCGAGGCCTGCGTTTGCGGGTCGCGGTCTGTTTGCCGAGGGTGGCACTCTCCAATTCGTCATAGGCCTGCTGCAGGCACTCCCGGTAAAATCCGGGATCGGGCAGCAGCTCGCGGCAGGAAACGAAATTGATGGTGATTTTCCCGGCCCCGCTGATAACCGCGTGGAACAGTCCCATCATATCCATGACCGGCCCTATACCCATGATCATGTGCATTCGCGCTCCTGCCAGGTACAGCGGCACCTGTGGTCCCGGAACATTCGACACAACGGTGTGCACCGGCAGCGGCACGTCTGAAGTTACCGCGGCAAGGGTGGCGATGCGCAGTGCGGCTCCCGTCACCTGGGGCCACAGGCCCTTGCTGATATCCATCATCGCCGTGGCGCCCAGGGCCGAGGAATAGGCCTTGGATTCGCGGGCATGGTCGGATACCGCCTGCAGTCTCGCCAGGGCATCATCCACATCCGTGGCCATGTCGATAGTCATGAAGCCTACCTGGTTACCGATGGAATCACTGTTGCGCTCGGGACGTACGTTGATGGGCGCACCACAGGTCAGGCTGCCCTCGGGCAAATCGTTCTTGGACTGAAGGTACTTGCGCAGTCCCCCGCCTACAACCGAAACGATCACATCGTTCACCGTCGAGCCCGGTACTGCATTCTTGATTTGCTTGACCCTGTCCAGATCCAGGGCAATAGCATCCGTTACCCGGTAGCTACTGACCCGGCCGTTGAAGCGCGTCTTGGACAGTGGTGGTTTATCGTCCCCCTCCCGTTGTGCACTGGCCCTGCTCGCACGAATCGCCCTGGGCACCATTTCTCCCACGGTTTCGAGCAGTTTTACCGGCCGTTTGATATTGTTGATGTATGCCCGCGACCAGACCGTCAGGGGTGAAGGATCACTTTCCGGCCGCCATGGGTCCTCGGTGGCAGGGGGCTCCCGCTCGTCCGTCAGGCTGTGAATGGCGGTAATGATTTCCGCCGCGGAGACCCCGTCGATGGCCGCGTGGTGTACTTTCATCATGATGGCAAAACTGTTCGGTGGAAGCCCTTCCACGTCGTTCAGCCCCTCTATGACATAGGCCTCCCAGAGTGGCCTTCGCATATCCAGACCGCGAGCCTGCAACCGGGCCAGCAGGATGCACAGTTGTCGCCAGTCACCGGGTTTGGGCAGCGCGATGTGGCGTACGTGAAATTCCAGGTCAAAGTGTTCATCTTCAATCCAGTAAGGCGTGTCCAGGCCCATAGCGCCTCCCGCCAGTTTGCGGCGGAACACCGAGGATTTGTGCAGGTTGCGTTCGAAAACCCTGAGAATTTCCTTGAATCTTACCTTGCCCCCCTTGAGTCTGGACTGGTCGTAAACCATGACGGGGCTGATATGCATGGGAGTCCGGTTGCTCTCCATCTGCACAAAGGTGTAGTCCATTTCGGTTAACTGCTGCACGGCTTTAGCACCTTTTTGCCGGGTGGGGCAGAAACTTTGCCCCTTTGGCGCGCTGAAGGCAAGTTGATACTGCTCACATCGGCTTTGCTGGCCGGGGATTGACGCGTCTCTATCCCGTATTTCTTGAGAACTGGTTCACATTACCCGGTGGGATTTTTCGGGCGAAAACGGCTATGCTGGGAGCGTTGTAATCGACTTTCGCCGCGAAGGGAAAACGTTGGAAATCGTAAAAATCTACGCTACTGATCTGGAGCCCGGTATGTATATCTCCAGCCTGGATCGCCCCTGGCTGGATACGCCCTTTACGCTCCAGGGTTTTCGCCTGCAGAGTGAAGAGGATATACGCCGGCTGCAGAAGTATTGTCAGTATGTCTATGTCGATCCTTCCATGAGCGTCCAGGACGCGACAATTGTCCGCCGCAAGATGCGTAACCGACCGCGCCTCTCCAATCAGGAACTGTTCGCCAATCGGACCCTGAAGCGCTACACAGAAGCCTGCAGTTGGGAGGAGGAATACCCCCGGGCACTGAAGGCCGTGATGACCCTTTCCAAGGGAATTGAAGTCATTTACAGCAAGATGAGCGATAGCTCTATCCTCGATATGGTCACGGTCAAGAAGTGCATCGAACCGGTGGTCGACAGCATCGTGCGCCTCCCTGGAGCCTGCATCTGGTTAGCTCGCCTGAAGCAGGAAGACCGCTACACCTACCAGCACCCCCTGGGAGCTTCCATCTGGGCGGTGGCGCTTGGTCGGCAGCTCGGCCTTCCCAAGACTGACCTCAGAACCCTGGCGATCGGCAGCCTGCTTTTCGACGTGGGCAAGCTGGGAGTGGATCCCGAGTTGCTGTCGACGACCCGCCAGCTCAGCGATGAGGAGTTCGAGCAGGTTCGCAATCACGTGAAACTGGGTGTTGAGATGATCCAGGGCAGCGCCCTGATGAACACCGACGTGATTGATATGATTACCTATCACCACGAACGTCACGATGGTTCAGGCTATCCAAAGGGATTACGGGGAGACGACATCCCGGTATTTGCGCGTATCGCGGCCATTGTGGATTGCTTCGACGCGATCACCAGTCATCGCGGTTATGCCCGGGCGATCTCCCCCTCCAGCGCAATCAAGATGCTCTACGAGTGGAAAGATATCGATTTCCAGGGCGAGCTGGTGGAGGAATTTATCCAGGCGGTGGGCATCTACCCGGCGGGTACGCTGGTGGAATTATCCAACGGTGAAATTGGCGTGGTGATGGCGGCCTACCGCGAGCACCGCCTGCGTCCGAGGGTGATGGTGCTGCTGGACGCGGACAAGCAGGAACTGGCCATCCCGCGCACCCTGGACCTGGCCAATGAGACCAATGCTGACGGCTCACCGCTGGAAATAAAGGCCAGTCTCGATCCCAATGCCCACGGTATCGACCTGTCGAAAATCCCCATCTGAAGCCCCTCTTCCCCGAGGGTTAACAGGGTATACTTGCCAACGGAAACCCGATTACCCGGTAAGGCAATGACATCGCTTTTAGACGGAAAACCCCCGCTCGATATCGGCATTACGCCCCAGGAGGAGGAGCGTATCGCGCGTATCGAGGAAGAACTGCGGGAGGGCATAGGCAGCCTGGCCAGTATCGGTGCCGCGGTCAGCATCTTCGGCAGTGCCCGCTCCCGGCCCGAGGACTGGGAGTACCGGGAAGCGAGGCAACTGGCCAGGACCCTGTCGGCGCGGGGCATCACTGTGGTCACCGGGGGCGGTCCGGGTGTGATGGAGGCGGGAAACCTGGGCGCCACGGAGGAGGCGGGCCAGTCGGTGGGCCTGAATATCGAACTGCCCCGTGAGCAACTGGCCAATCCCTACGTGGATATCGACCTGGATTTCCGCTACTTTTTCACCCGCAAATTCCTGCTGATCCGCTACGCGATCGGCTTTGCTATCTTCCCCGGTGGTTTCGGTACCGCCGATGAGCTGTTCGAACTGCTGACCCTTGTGCAGACCGGGAAACTCAAGCAGCGGCCTATCGTGCTGGTGGGGGAAGATTACTGGCGTGGTCTCTACCAGTGGCTGGTGCAGCAGATGCAGGACCGCGCCTTTATCGACGGGCGAGACCTGGATTACCTGCAGATCGTCCCGGACGCCGATGCGGCGGCGGGGATATTGCTGGAGTATTACGGGGACGATGGTCCGTGATTCAGGTTTAGATGGTGCGCAGTACCCGATAAAGCGGGGCAGGCCCGGCGCAGCTTACGTTTGATCGAGCCGAGCCCGTGGTATCGATGATTGAACGAACGCACTAACCCAAGGTAGGGTGCGCACTGCGCACCATGAATCCCTGGCCGGATCGACCTACTTCCGGAATTTCTTGACCGCGTTAAGCAACTGCCGGCAGGTGATCTGCCCGATGAGCTTACCGTCTTCCACCACCGGCCGACGGCGCTTGTTTTTCAGGAGCATATCCTGCGCCACATCCACGATATCCTCATTGGGATGGGCCACCACCAGATTGTCGCTGGCCATGTACTCGCGCACGTGGCCGATGCTGCTGTTGTTGTAGATGGCACTGAGCACCGCCCGCAGGCAGTCAAGCTCCGACAGGATGCCCACCAGATTCTGCTCATCATCCACCACACATACGCCCGATATCTTGTTATCGATGATGACCTGCATGGCATCCAGCATGTTATCACCCGCCCTTACCTTGACCGGGTTGGTCAACATATAGTCCCTGAGGTTGACAGATTGCAGCATGAGTTTCTCCTATCCCGGGAGTGTTATCAGAGTATAGACCTTAAATACGCCATCAATGACTGCGGCAGGGTGCCAAGTAGTAATATTGCCGCAATCAACACACAGCTGACAGAGCCCACCATCAGCCCGCCATTGGTACCCGGTGGCGCGTGATGCTCCTCCGGCCGGCGGCTCATGTAGTAGACCACTCTCAGATAATAGTAGATGCCGATGGCGCTGCCTATTATCAGGGCTCCCAGCAGAATCCAGTTCTGCCCGCTCACCGCGGCACTGAATATATAGAATTTGCCGATGAATCCGGCGGTCAGGGGAATGCCCGCCAGGGAAAGCAGGGCCACCAGCATCAGCCCCGCCAGCAGCGGCGAACTCCAGAACAGGCCACTTACATGGTGAAGTTCCACGTTCTCGCGCTCCGCCTGCCTGGCACTGATCAGGGTAAGCAGGCCGAAAGCGGCAATAGTGGTGGCAGTGTAGGCCACCAGGTAATAAGCCGCCGCCTCTATCGCCAGGCTGCGACTGCCCTCATCCAGGCTGACCATGAACACGATCAGCAGGTAACCGATATGGGCGATGGACGAATAGGCGAGCATGCGCTTGATATTGGTCTGCAACAATGCCAGCAGGTTGCCGGCCAGCATACTCAGTATGGCCATCAGTCCGGTGAGCTCGACCAGGATGCGATAGCGGAACAGGTCTGCGTCGATGAACAGGCGCAGCAGAACCAGCAACACGGCGGCCTTGCCCACCGAGGCCAGGAACCCGGTGATCGGCGCCGGGGCACCGGCGTAGACGTCCGGTGTCCACAGGTGGAAGGGCACTACTGACAGTTTGAAAGCGAGGCCGGCGAACACCATCGCCGCGCCGACCAGCAACATGGGATCGTTGGCCGGCAGCGCAAGCAGGCGTGCGCCCAGCTCAGGGAAGGCCAGGGAGCCGGTGGCTGCATAAAGGATGGCGAAACCAAACAGGATAGTGGCTGAGGCAGCGCCGGAGAGTACCAGGTATTTACTGGCAGCCTCCAGCGGCAGTAGCGAGCGGTTCGGGTAGGCGATGAGCGCGTACAGGGCGATGGACATCAGTTCCAGACCCAGCAGCAAGGACGCCAGGTGGTTGGCGCAGGCCAGCACGCAGGCCCCCAAAGTACTGAGTACCAGCAACAGGAAATACTCCTCCGGTTCGTCGCCGTGACAGCGCATGTAGTCAAGTGACAACAGTACTGTGACGGCGGCGGCCAGGGCGAACAGGGCGCAGAACAGCAGGCCCAGGGCGTCCATCAGCAACAGGGGGGTTACCTGCACGGTGCCCTGGTCGATGGCGGGAATACAGGACAGGGCGGCCAGTCCCAGTCCGCAGGCGGCCAGCACCGCAGTGAGGGTGACATTGCGCAGGAAGGCGATCTGCATCATCAGCAGTGTCGCTGCCCCCGCCAGCACCAGCAGTGGTGCGACTGCCAGGAAATCGGCGGCGCTCATTGGCCCACCCCCGCCAGCAGTTCAGAGTGCTGCAACAATCCGTGTAGCCCGTCCAGCACCGGTTGCGCCAGGTCCAGCACCGGCTGCGGGTACACCCCCAGCCAAAGCAGGGCGACCATCATGGCCAGCATGGCCGTCATCTCGCGGCCGTCGAAATCCGCCATCTGGCGCTGCTCTTCGGGGCTGCCCTGGAAGGCCTGCTGCATCATCCACAGGGCGTAAATCGCCGCGGTGATCAGTCCCACGGCGGCCACCGCCGTCAGCCAGGGTTGCACCGCGAACAGGCCCGCCAGCACCAGGAACTCCGCCACGAAATTGCCCATGCCGGGCAGGCCCAGGGAGGCCACTGCGAAGAACATGGCACAGGCGCCCATGCGTGGCGCCTGGTGCCACAGCCCCCCCATCTTGCCCATGTCGCGGGTGTGCAGGCGCTGCTGCAGGGCACCGGCCATCATGAACAGGGCAGCAGTGCTGACCCCGTGGGCCACCATCTGCATGATCGCCCCCTGCAGGGCCAGGTTGTTCCAGGCGTACAGGCCCAGCAGCACGAAACCCATGTGACTCACGCTGCTGTAGGCCACCAGGCGCTTGAAGTCGCTCTGGGCATAGGCCAGCACGGCACCGTAGATGACACCGGCCGCCCCCAGCCCCATAGCCCAGGGTGCGAACTGGGCGGAGGCGTCCGGGAACAGGGGCAGGCAGAAACGCAGCAGGCCGTAGGCCCCGGTTTTCAGCAGGATTCCCGCCAGCAGTACACTGCCCGCGGTGGGGGCCTGGGTGTGGGCGTCCGGCAGCCAGGTGTGGAAGGGGAAGCCCGGCAGCTTGACGGTAAAGGCGAGGAAGAAGCCGAGCATCACCAGCCAGCCGACGCGGCCGTCGAATGACAGGCCCAGCAGATCGAAGTAACTGAAACTCAACTGGCCGTTGGCCGCCTGCCCCTGCCATGCCAGGACCACGATGGCCAGCAGCATCAGCAGTCCCGAGACCTGGGTGAAGATGAAGAATTTCATTGCGGCGTAGGCACGGTTTTCGTGGCCCCACACGGCGATCAGCAGGTACATGGGGATCAGCATCACTTCCCAGAACAGGAAGAACAGGAACAGGTCCATGGCCAGGAACACACCGCACACACCCGCCAGCGTCCACAGCAGGTTGGCCTGGAACAGCCCCGGCTTGAAATCGATTTCTGACCAGGAAGAGACCACTGCCACCAGGCCCAGCAGCAGGGTCAGCAGTAACAGCAGCAGGCTGAGCCCGTCCATGGCCAGTTCCAGGGCAATGCCGAAGCGCGGTATCCAGGGGATGTCCAGGTGCAGCAGCCAGCTGCTGCCATCGGTGGGATCGGTGGCCAGTTGCAGGCTGCCGGCGGGCAGGCCGGCGGCCACGTTCAGCAGGTACAGCAGGGCCACAGCCACGCTGGCCAGGGCCACCCAGCGAGGTGTGTCTGCCCCCAGGCGTTCGCTCAGCCAGCACACCAGGCCGCCGGTGAGCAGCAGGCCGATCAGGACCAGCATACTCATGAGGCATTCCTCAGCATGATCGCCAGCAGCAGGACCAGGCCCACCACCATGCTGGTGGCATACCAGCGCAGCTCGCCGGTCTGCAGGGTGAGCAGGGCCCGGTGCCCGGAGCGGCTGGCACTGACGATGGCGTTGTACAGCCGGTCCACCGGTTCATTGCGCCACCAGCGAGCCAGGGCGGTGAAGGGACGCACCCACAGGATGTCGTAAAGGCTGTCGATGCGCCAGCCGCTGAACCAGAAGTCTTTCAGCCCCCTGCCGGTGGGAGACTGGACCAGGCCCTCGATCGATACCTGCCGGCCCAGGAACATCAGGTAGGCCAGCAGCAAGCCCAGCAGGGGTGTGCCGATACTGATGTACTCCACGGTATGGTCAATCTCGCCGTGCCCACCAGGCCCGAACACGCCGGCCAGGGGCAGGGCGAACCAGCCGCCGACAATGGACAGCAGGCACAGCAGCGCCAGCGGGCCTGCCATGCGCCAACCCGGCTGTTTATCCGGCTCGGTCTGCGCCTCGCCGAAGAATACGATGAATACCAGGCGGAAACTGTAGATGCCGGTCAGCAGGGCACCGAGCAGGCCGCCGGCCCACAGCCAGGGGCCGATGTGCGGCAGCTCCCAGGCCGACAGGAGGATGGCATCCTTGCTGTAGAACCCGGAGGTAAAGGGCAGCGCCGCCAGGGCCGCCGAGCCGATCAGGAAACTCCAGAACACCACCGGCAGGCGCGTACGCAGCCCGCCCATGCGGAAGATATTGTGCTCGTGGTGCAGGCAGTGGATCACCGCCCCGGCCGCCAGGAACAGCAGTGCCTTGAAGAATGCGTGGGTCATCAGGTGGAAGATGCCCGAGGCGAAGGCGCCGACCCCCAGGGCCAGGAACATGTAGCCGATCTGGCTGATGGTGGAGTAGGCCAGGATGCGCTTGATGTCGTGCTGCGCCAGGGCGGTAAAGGCCGCCAGTAATAATGTCGCCACGCCGACCCAGGCTACCGCTTCCATGGTGGGGGGCGCCAGCAGGAACAGTTCATAGTTGCGGGCGATCAGGTAGACACCCGCTGTGACCATGGTGGCGGCATGGATCAGCGCGCTGACCGGGGTGGGGCCGGCCATCGCATCCGGCAGCCAGGTGTGCAGCGGCAACTGGGCGGATTTACCCACCGCGCCTCCCAGTAGCAGGGCGGTGGCCAGCACCGGCAGGGTATCCCCCACCTGCCACTGGTCGTTGGCGGCGGCCATCAGCGGCTGTATATCCAGGGTGCCCAGCTCGGTGAACAACAGGAACAGGCCGAGGGCCATGGCGGTATCCCCCACCCGGGTTACCACGAAAGCCTTGCGCGCAGCCCTGCCGTTGGCCGGGTCCCGGTACCAGAAACCTACCAGCAGGTAAGAGCAGACGCCCACTCCCTCCCAGCCCAGGTACAGCAACAGCAGGTTGTCGGCCATGACCAGTAACAGCATGGCGGCCACGAACAGGTTCATGTAGGCGAAATAGCGGCAGAAGGATTCGTCCTCCCACATAAATTCCACCGAGTACAGGTGGATCAGGAAGCCCACGCCGGTGATCACCGACATCATCACCACCGTCAGGCCGTCCACATAGAAGGCGATGCGCGGGGTGAAATTGTCCACCGCCATCCAGGTCCACAGGGTCAGTTCCCGCACCTGGCCGTCGGCCAGGAAGTCGTTGGCCACCAGGGCCACGCACAGGGCCGACAGTCCCACCGATCCGGCCCCCAGCCAGGCAGCAAGTTGCCGCGGCATGCGGCCGGTACTGAGCATCAGCAGCGCGGCGCTCAGGAGGGGGAACATTGGAATCAGGGAGATCGCGTTCATACCCATCACCCCCGCAACCTGTTCGCCTGGTCCATATCCAGGGTCTTGAACCGCCGCTGGATCTGCAGCACCAGCCCCAGCCCCACCGCAACCTCGGAGGCGGCCACCGTCAGGATCAGCAGGAAGATCACCTGGCCGTCCGCCTGTCCCCATCGGGCCCCGGCGGCGACGAAAGCCAGGGCTGCGGCGTTCAGCATCACTTCCAGGGACATCAGCATGAAAATCATATTGCGGCGCAGCATCAGGCCCAGCAGGCCGCAGCTGAACAGCACCGCCGACAGGAGCAGGACGTGTTGCAGGGGTATCGCCAGGCCAGACACTATTGTTGTCCCTCCTTGCGTACGATAAAACGACGGCCCAGGTGGTAGGCGCCCACCAGCCCTGCCAGCAGTAACATGGAGGCTATCTCTACCGCCAGCAGGTAGGGGCCGTACAGGGCCAGCCCCACCTCTTTAGGGGTCACCGCCTCGGCGCTGGTGGCGCCGGGTGCGTGCCCCATGGCCAGCAACAGCTCGAACAGCAGCAGGGCGGCCATGATACCGGGGACGATCCAGTGACGCGGGCTCATCCACTCCCGCTCCCGGGCGATACCGGTCTCACCCAGGTTGAGCATCATGATTACGAATACGAACAGCACCATGATCGCGCCCGCGTAGATGACAATCTCCAGGGCCGCAGCGAAGGGTGCGCCCATCAGGAAAAACAGCACCGCCACCGCCAGCAGTGAGACGATCAGGTAGATCAGCGCGTGGGCGGCGTTGGAACGGGTCAGCGCGGCCACCGTGGAGACTACAGCTACCAGGGCGGCGATGTAGAACAGGCTTTCCATCATGGCTGAGGACTCTCCATCATGGCTGAGGGCTCTCCATCATGGCTGAGGGCTCTCCATCATGGCAGAAGGCTCTTCACGTCGATGGGCTCCGCCTCGTTGCGGGCCTGGCCCTTGTCCTTGCCTTTAATGGCGAGGCCCGAAACCCGGTAGAAGTTGTAGTCGTGGTACTTGCCGGTGCCCTCGATCTGCAGGTGTTCTTTTTCGTAAACCATGTTAGTGCGGTCGTATTCGCACATCTCGAAATCCGGCGTCAGCTGGATCGCGTTGGTGGGGCAGGCCTCCTCACACATGCCGCACATGATGCAGCGGGAAAAATTGATGCGGAAAAACTCCGGGTACCAGCGGCCGTCCTCTTTCACGCCCTGCTGCAGGGCGATGCAGTCTACCGGGCAGGCCACCGCGCACAGGTTGCAGGCCACGCAGCGCTCCTCGCCGTCGGGATCCTTGGTCAATACGATGCGTCCCCGGTAGCGGGGCGCCAGGTAGGGCTTCTGCTCCGGATACTCCACCGTCTCGGCTTTGGTGAAACTGTGCTGGAGAATGGTCCAGATCGTCTGTATCTGGCTGGTGACGGCTTGCAGTAGGGCACTAGACACTTGAACCCTCCATCCACAGCGCCACGGCGCCGGTCAGTAACAGGTTGAACAGGGTCAGGGGCAGCATGTACTTCCATCCGAGGGACATCAGCTGGTCGTAGCGCGGCCGCGGAATGGCCGCCCGCAACA
>JAACFI010000507.1 GCA_009937575.1 Haliea sp. | reverse complement strand
GAAGCCAAACCCGAGTAAGTTGCTTGGTTATTAGAGCTAAGCTAGTTAGATTTTAGCTGTATCCAGCGTTGTCAGTATGTCTCGCACTAGGCGAAAGCGGACGCTCCTGGATGTTATGAAACGATTGAAGAACGCGGCCCTCTTTGGTAAATCGCCTTACCGTGACTTGCCCTCTAAATCGTCCACTATTTTCTGGAAGCTAGCTCCGAACTCCTGAGAGTAGTTGCCCCAGAACCAACGGAACCCTCGGGTGGACATCATCCTTTTGAGGATTGCCAGCTGCGCGCTCCATGTTTCGGAAGCCAGTTCTCCACCAACCTGTGACTGTGACTGAATGTTCCAGAGAGACCAAAGAATATTGTGAACTATGAGGCGATAGCGGACACGATCCTCCTCGGAGAGGGAATCCGGGTCATTCGATCCATCCAGATAGATCCGGGCAACATCGGAATTTTCTGCAATGGCTTGCCGCGCCTTGAATGTGTGCGCAATGCTTGAGTCGAACGCTGCCGCTTGTGCGGCTTTCGTGTTCTCGTCAATCTGCCTCGTGTTCTGACGAATTTGAAAAGCTAGGTAGACGAGTGATACAACCACGGCGATTGCACCTAATACCTCGCCTGTTGCTCCTATAGCATCCCAGTTCATAGTTGTTCCTCCAGTTAGATGAATCTGGAACAAGAATAGACGAGATGTCTCTTATTAGGCGATAGCGGTCAAAGTCAATCAGCTGCCCTGAGCCCTGGCGATGTCCGCTTTCACGACAAAGCGGCCCCTTGAACAAATTGCCCGCTTCAAGCTATGGACTGAGGACCCTGTTCCAGCAACTCATCGATTCGTCGGACGGATGGCGGTGTAAATTGTTTGTGCTTTACTGATTCCCACCACGCATTACCCCCAGGACTGCTCAGGTAGCGGTAGATAGACATCTGCATCCCATGCCAACGAAACTCATACTGAGCCCCGTCCTCGTGAAAGTAAAACATCTCTTCAAAGTCCAGTACCAGAGCGTACATGAATGAACCAAACCGCCAGCGTTCCTCCTCGGTCAAGTCTTCACCGACCATTGCCTTGCGGTAAATGGTCACTAGTTCGGGGTTGGACGCCAAAATATGAGCATTGGCATGATAGCGGTTTGTTTGCTCGGTGCTGATCTGTTGCCGTTGCATTTGATTACTCTGTCGTACTTGCGTGGCGAGGTAAACCAGCGTGATCAATACCGCGACCCCGCCTATTAACTCAGCGATTGCACCTAAGGCATCCCAGTTCATTGGAACTCTACCGTTGAATTTGACTAAGTAAGTCTAGACCAAAAGACTGCTTGCACGACACAACGGCCCTTCGGGTGCACGGATTTTAGCTACTCAGGGGGCTGCTTTGTGCCAACAGCGGCCGGTACACGCGTCCCAGCAGCCTGTGCTTGTGGCCGGTAATTTTTCATTCTGTAGCCCTTGGAATTAGGTGTTATCGGCATCATATTGCCCCGCCGTCGCTAGGTTCCCGCTCAAGCTCCAAAATGAATGAAGGCGAGTAATTTGAGGCCTCTCGCTCCCTCTGCCACCAAGACCGCCAGTAAGGGCGATCAAGCATTCGCCGGGCCCAGGTAACTCGTACATTCCAAAGTTCTTCCTCAAGTTGTTCATGACGGAAAAGGTAATGCAAAGCATCGAGTCGTTCCATAGTCGATCGCCCGAGAAAATGGAGTTGCACGGTTTGCTGCTTGGTGAACGTGGGCGAACCAGCTTCGACACTAGCAGTCATGGCCTCTGCTATATCAGCATCTCGCGCCAACTGGATGTTAATTTCCGCCCAAGTGTGCGCTCCTTGAAAGCTGGTGGCCGCCCTTGCTGCTCGTTCAGATCGGTCCAGCGCGTGCGTATTTTGTCGGAGCTGCAAAGCCAGATACACGATGGCGACTATTCCACCTGTTGCAGCAAGTAGTTCAGCAAATGCCCCAATTGCATCCCAATTCATGTCGTTCATCCAATTATTATGATTGAACCCAGAATATCCTACAGCGGCAGGCATGTCTTCTTTGCAGTCATTCAGTCTTGGGGTGCCTGACATCCCACATAAACTTCAGTGCAGCGAATATACCAATCACGAGGATCACAGTGGCTATGTTCCTTGGCATTGGCTGTGCGCCATATATGATTCCCGGATTAACCTTTTCTAAAGCGTCTGCGACCGGGATAGCACGTGACATATATGTATATACCGACCATGTTGGTAGTATTGCGGCCACAACGTATAGGGAAGATATGATGGTCGATTGTGTGCTCGTCAATTTGTGCCCCACCATGTAGGAAGTGATTAAGTATGCAATTAACAGGCTGATGTACAGTGAGAATGATTCGCCCGCAGCCATTGTAGTGGACGTCAGTAAATCTCCCATTTCATATTCAGTCATGGTCTATCTCCTTATTGATGAAATTCCCAACAAGGATATACCGAAATGTCTCGAAGTAGGCGATACCGGCTGTACACCCCTCCACGACCGTTACTTCCGCTCTTGTACCAGAAAGCGGTCGTTTAGTTAGCTTCGTCCCAACTATCCTCCGAAGTTACGTGTCGCCTTTACGAGCAGGTACACCACTCAGTGAATCCGCAGGCCGACGGATTCATAGTATGCTGTCGATGATGACCGCTGCCGCAGAACATGAGGCCCCCGTTGGCAAAAGTGATACGGTCGATACCTGGCGTCAACGTGGCAGGATGTCAGTTCCAGCCGCTGACGGAAGGATCATCGACATCTGGCTTGTCGCATTGTACGAGTGCACAAAGGTGAACGGGCTACCGCTGGATG
>JAACFI010000136.1 GCA_009937575.1 Haliea sp. | reverse complement strand
TAGCTGGGCGAGACCAGGCGGAATTCCTGGGAGAAATAATCCGTTTCGGTCTCACCCTCCGAGTAGATTCCTCCACTTAGCAGCCCGCCAGTGAACACGCCCTGAATGTCCACATCGGAATTATCCACCTCGCCAGCATCGGTGTAATCCCAGTTATCGTAGGCAGAAATGGAGGTCAGGGTAAATTCGCCCAGGGCAAGGTTGAAGCGCAGGCTGCCACCGGAGTTATCGGTTTCATCATCCGGTGGATTGTCCGCACGAAGGTCCAGGTTGTCATCGTCAGGATTGATGCCCACTGCCGGATCCCCAGGAATAAAGCCGAAAATCCTGGCGTCGGGATCCAGCTCTCTCCAGGTCAGGGCGCAACAGGTGGAGTTGGCTTCCGACCAGTAGCCAATCAACAGAGCGTCCAGGTTTTCGGTTATATCCCACTGAAATTTACCGCGCAGGCCTTTGTTGTCTTCGTCATTTAGCTCGTCGCCATCCGTCAGGTTATCGATGTATCCGTCCCTGTCACTCCAGTAGCCGGTCAGTCGATACGCCATAGTATTGGATATCGGTCCTGAAACTGACCCTTGTACCCGCTGTTCGTCATCATCGGTGGCGGTTAATTCAACGGTGCCTTCAAACTCGTCGGCAGGTGCTTTAGTGACGATATTCAGCAGTCCCGCCGAGGCGCTTTTACCGAACAAGGTACTCTGGGGTCCCCTGAGGACTTCAATGCGTTCGATATCGATCAGGTTGGTCAGCGACTGGCCGGCCTGCACCGTGGACACATCATCCAGTACCACGGCAACACTCTGCTCAACACCGACACTGAACGCAGTGGTACCGACCCCACGCAGACTGAAGTTGATGGCCTGCTTGCTATTAGCAAAGCGTCCCCCTACGGAAAGGGAGGGAGTCAGCTTTACCAGGTCCTGGGTTTTGGTTATGCCAAGGTTTTCCAGGGTTTCAAAATTGATAGCGGTCACCGCCACCGGTATGTCCTGGGAGCTTTCCGCGCGTTTTTGTGCGGTCACAATCACCTCTTCCAGAATCCTCTGCTCTACCAGAACTCTCTCCTGGGCAGCGGTGGCAGTGGCAAACATTGCGGCGGAAATCGCCAGGCTAAGGGTGGTCATCAAAGGGGAAAAGGAATTTTTAGCAGAAAACTTCATAGCTGTGGCCTATTTGTAATAGTGACTTATTGTTCTAAGTGATACACCCGAGGCTATAACAGAGCATATTTCCAGCCCTATCTACCAGCGCGACCGCCTGGCCACAACCTTGGACCCACTCACTCGCCAATTACGGCTAGTTGCGGGACAGAGAATATCACCCCACTTATAGTATGCACCAAATAACAGGTCAAATCATTATTCGCGAAGATAAGACCATCGACTACACTGAATTCAAACCCCAATATCGCAGTACAAAAGGCGGCACCATGCTACACCCCATCATACAGGCCCTCGAGAAACCGATCGCAATTACCATGTGGGATTTCTCGTGGCTTGAGCGACGTTGGCCGGGAGCTGGATATGAAGACTGGGACCGTGCGCTCGATGAACTGAAGGAACGCGGTTACGACGCCATCCGCATTGACGCCTACCCGCACCTTGTCCATGCCGATGCGCATAAGGAATGGTTATTGCTGCCAACCTGGAATCAACAGACCTGGGGGGCTCCGGCAAACATCAAGGTCTCACCCTGGCCTGCCCTGGCAGAATTCATCGAGGTCTGCGCCAAAAAGGATATCAAGGTGGCGCTTTCAAGCTGGTTCCGGGCCGACGAACACGATGTTCGCCTCAACATCAGTTCGCCCCAATCCATGGCGGACTTATGGATGGACGTGCTGGACCGCATCGACGCAGCGGGCCTCATGGACAGTATTCTCTATGTCGACCTGTGCAATGAATTCCCGATCCCGGTGTGGATTCCCTCGTTTGCACACAACATGGCACCCGGCGCCGATCCCTTCGACTGGTTTTCGGAAATTGCCCGCAGTTTTATGCAGGACTCCATCGAACCACTGAGGGCAAAATATCCCGGCCTGCCCTTCTGCTATTCGTTTGTCACCGGCGAGGAAAAAATGGTCGATTTCGACGCCAGCTACCACGACCTGATCGATATTCACATCTGGATGGCCGGGGCCAATAACCGCGAATTCTACCGGCGCGTGGGATATAATTTCGAGCCCTTTGATCCGGCGGGCTATGACAACCTGGCCAAGCGCGGCGAAGACATCTACCGGGCCGATGAGGCCTATTGGCTTGTACTTCAGAAAGACAGCATCCAGTACGCTGCCAACTGGTCGAAAAAAATCGACCGGCCACTTTGCACCACAGAGGGCTGGTCCGTTGTCGACTACAAAGACTGGCCGATGCTGGATTGGGGCTGGGTCAAGGAACTCACTGTCCACGGGGTGGAAGCTGCCGTCGACACAGGCCGCTGGTTTGCCACCTGTACCAGCAACTTTTGCGGCCCGCAGTTTGTCGGCATGTGGCGCGATGTGGACTATCATCAACGATTGACCAGCCGCATTCATGCCGGCGCCTTGCCAGACTGATATCGCCCATCTTAACGATGGCACGCAGACACTCCTTATGAAAATCGATCTCACTGGCAAGATTGCGATTATTACCGGCGCGGCCGGGGGCCTGGGCCAGGCAGAAAGCCTGGCCTTTGCGGAGGCGGGCGCGACGACCATTCTGGTGGATGTGAAAGCCCAGGAGTGCGCTACTTTAGTTGAGAAGATCACTGAGAGGGGGGAAATGGCGCATTCGATGGTCTGTGACCTCAGCTCAATGGATGACGCCCGAAATCTGATTGCGCGCGTAGTCGAGGAATTTGGCGGTCTGGACGTACTGGTAAATAACGCAGCCGCCATTCTCAACAAGCCGGTTACGGACTATTCAATCGACGAATTTGAACATATTCAACGGGTCAACGCGCATGCTGCCTTCGTGATGAGTCAAGCCGCCGCACCACTGATGAAAGCGCGCGGTGGCGGCGCTATCATCAACCTGTGCAGCAATACACTAAGTGGTGGTTGGGATAACTTCGTTCCTTATGTCATGTCGAAAGGGGCTTTGCTTGGCCTGACCCGCAGTCTTGCGCGCGAGCTCGGACCTGACAACATCCGCGTGAATGCGATCAGTCCCGGAGCCATTCCAACCGAGGCTGAAACGAGAGCTTTTGGCGATCAACTGAAAGAATATGAGGCGTTCATTCTTGGACGCCAATCTTTGAAGCGTCGCGGCACCGCCGAAGAAATTGCTGGAATCATCTTGTTCCTTGCGTCTGATGCCAGCGCGTTTATCACCGGACAGAACCTCGTCGCCGATGGCGGTTTCCTGATGAATTAGGGTGTACGCCGATGAAGATCAC
The DNA here is from genome assembly GCA_009937575.1 of Haliea sp. Classification (GTDB taxonomy): domain Bacteria; phylum Pseudomonadota; class Gammaproteobacteria; order Pseudomonadales; family Halieaceae; genus JAACFI01. Next base: position 7,864 of record JAACFI010000136.1, on the reverse strand, counting down.
AGAAATCGAAACCATCCGAGTCGGCGAGTTTCCAAACCTGGTTTGGCTTCACCTGAAGACCGACGAAGGCCTCACCGGGCTGGGCGAAACCTTTATGGGGGCTGCGGCAGTGGAGGCCCATATCCATGAAGTGGCTCCCTTATTTATTGGCGAAGACGCAGCAGATATTGATCGACTGACGGCATTGCTGGATCCGTATCTTGGCGCCCGTGGCACCGGGGTCGAAAAACGTGCTCAGTCAGCTGTTAATATCGCCCTTTGGGATCTTGCGGGAAAGGCGACAGGGCGCCCACTTTATGAATTGCTCGGCGGCAGGGCCAGGAAAAATATCCGCGTCTACAACACCTGCGCCGGATACCAATATATCCGCGATACGAAATCTCAGAGTGTAGACAATTGGGGTATTGGAACACCCCAGGGACCTTATGAGGACCTGGATGGCTTCCTGAACCGCGCCGATGAAGTTGCCCAAAGCCTGCTGGATATGTGCATCACAGGGATGAAAATATGGCCCTTTGATATCGCGGCAGAGCGCAACAACGGCCTGCGTATCCCCCCGGATGAACTCAACACAGCGCTTGAGCCCTTCCGCAAGATTCGCCAGGCGGTCGGCGATAAGATGGACATCATGGTGGAATTGCACGGCCTCTGGTCTCTGCCGCCAGCGATTCAGATTGCCAAAGCGCTCAAAGAGTTTAATACCTTCTGGCACGAAGACCCAATCCATATGATGAGCCTCGGTGGGTTGAAGGAATATGCAGCGCATTCGCCGGCTCCGGTGTGCGCATCGGAATCTCTCACGGGCAAACATGGCTTCCGGGACCTTCTCGAAACCGGGTTTTCCGGCATCACGATGGCTGACCTGGCGTGGTGCGGCGGTGTTTCCGAAGCCCGCAATATCGCGGTTATGTGCGATGCCTGGGACCTGCCGGTGACATTTCACGACTGCACCGGTCCTGTTGTGCTCACCGCGTCAACACATCTGTCGCTCCACGCCCGTAACGCGATGGTGCAGGAAATGGTCCGTGCCGCTTATACGAGCTGGTACCCCGAAGTTGTCTCGGCCCTGCCGCCGTTGGACCGCGGGTTTTTGACGGCGCCCGATGGTCCAGGCCTTGGGCTCGAGCTGATCGAGGCACGTATCAATGCCGCAGATGTCACCCGCCGCCGATCAGGGCCAGGGTGATGATATCTGTCAATGTCCAGTGGGAAATGAAAGCAACTCTTGGGGAGGGACCTGTTTGGGACGCGGCAAGTGGATGCCTGTACTTCGTCGATATTCTTGATCCGCATATCCATCGGCTCGAGGTGGCGTCCGGCGAAAAGAACAGTTTCCCCATGGATGAGGAAGTTGGCGCCATTGCTATCTGCGAGGATGGCGGGATTGTCGCGGCAATGCGGTCCGGCTTTGCTTTTATTGACCTTGACACCGGAACTATTACCCCCATTCATGATCCTGAGCCAGACCTGCCAGGCAATCGGTTCAACGATGGTAAGGTCGATGCACTTGGGCGGTTTTGGGCAGGAACCATGGACTATGATTGCGAAAAGGAAACCGGTGCGCTGTATCGCCTAAATACTGACCTTTCCGTCGAGAAGATGGATAGCGGCTATGTCTGCCTGAATGGACCGGCCTTCAGCCCAGGTGGGACACGTATCTATCACACCGATTCACCGCGACGGGTCATCTATGCATCCGACCTGGCTGATGGTGCTCTCAGTCACAAGCAGCGATTTGTCACCTTTCCTGCGGGATGGGGCGCTCCCGATGGCATGACGGTCGACAGCACCGGCGGGCTGTGGGTGTGCCACTGGGATGGCGCGCGAATAACGCGATTTACCGCCGACGGAACTGCGGATCAAACCGTCGACGTCCCTGCCCGGAATGTAACCAGTTGCTGTTTCGGCGGCGAAAATCTTTCGACTTTGTATATTACAACAGCGCGTTATGGCCTCGACGAGAATACCTTGAAGGCCTCTCCCCTCAATGGCTCTGTGTTCGGCGTTGAAACGGGTTTTTGTGGCTTTCCCTCTCCCCGATTCCAGGGGCGAGACCTGGCCACAAATTAGAATGAAGAAAATGTATTGCTATTAAAACTGCCAATATCTGGCCTCCTGGTTTTCGACAATCCACCCTGCATAGAAGGCTCGATACCAAGCAACCGCAAATAAGCCAATAAAGGCTGCGAATGGGCGTGTAAATTATTCACCGGGAATGACTGCATAGAAAACAGGCTGGTTGTCCAGGTGCGCCCAGGCCTGTCGGACTCCGGCGCATTCCAGGCGTCAGGGCCGGACAAAGTGCCCTCCCACATATTCGGGTATGAACTCACATGGTTAGCCAGTGTCATTTTATTCCACTCTTCCGGCGCAAGCGGGTGGTTCATTTTGGCAGCTGCCCATACCAGGGTCATATTTATCGAATACCATATACCGCCTGTTGTACCCTGCCCCGCTCGCGGATTGGTATAATCCGGCGGCCATATAACCCTTGCGCCCAAAGGGCTATTGGCACTGTTATGGGCCTTGATATAGTCCAGCACTTGTATTGCCTGGGCCTTGCTTGCCGCGCCGCATAATATTGCCCAGGGTTGCACTTCCAGCCAACAGCGGTCATCGCCAATCACTGCCCCACCAGGCTCGTAAGCACGCTGAAACCAGCGGCCATTCCAACTGGCAGCAACCAGCTGGCGCAAATCATCCGCCTGCTGGCGAGCTTCTTCAGCCAGGGCTGGCTCACCCAACTTGTCCATCAGTGGCGCCAACACCGACAGCACCCAGGACGCCATAGCGGAATTCAGCACCGAACCACCTTTTTCAATCATTAACTGATGATTAATGCCACTATCCTCTAACACCATGTCATTCCAATCAGCGTTGAGAATACGAACATGATTGCGCTCGCCTCTGCCCACAGAGTCAATGAAAAAGCGAAACTGGCGCATTAAATGCTGTTTTAACGTAACAGGCCCGGTTTTGTACACGGGGTGATACGCCACGGGCCGATCAAACTCGGCATAATTTTCAGTTATCACCGCATACTCGACAGCAAGCCAAAACACCCAAAGATTCTGGTCTGAAGGCCTGAATAAATCCGTCATAGGTTGCTTATTGCCGGTGAGCGCATAAGGTAAATCACCGTCGGGCGAGCCCCAGGAACAGGTATTACGCAACACCGACAAGGCTAAATCCGGTTCGCTATAGACCAGCGGCAATGCATGCTGAAGTGAATCTCTGGCGGCGGCGTTGGCACCCAATTGATAAGCATAGACTGAGCCCTGATTGAGGGTATGCCCACCGAGGATTTTGTCCCGATTAGCGCCACCTGTTAACACAGCAGCATGCCATGGTATTTCCAACTTAGCTGAACCGGATATAGGAGTTTTTGCAGCAGGCAAACGTTTTCGTAACTTATTCAGGGAATCATCGAACAACCAGGCAGGATCAGCGATAACCCGCTCATCAAAGCGCCCAAAGCGAAACCATAGAGTAACCTTATCGCCCGGCTGTAATGCTATAGTTGAACTGGCGCTCAACATGGGATGAGCCATTCCCGCACTGCCGGCAAGCATCGATGCATCATCGCCCAGGGCGTGCAACATCAGAGTTGCGGGATTTCCAATACTGAGTTCAGCCTCACCGAAATTCTCAGTGGCAATCATCGCATTGGCACTTTTTTTAATGCCATATTTGACCCCGGCCGCAGCTTCTTCACGGCTGTCACTTGACTGCCAGCTGTGTAAAAAGCGTGGCCGTAATTGCCACTGTTCCTGATGATTAATAGTCCGCGGCAAGGCTGTTTTATCCAAAGACAAATCAACCCGAATGAGCACCCACGGCAAGTCGCCCTCAGGGCAAAGCACCGTGCGCTGCAGATGCAGACCCCGGTGACTGACATTGACGCCAAAATAGGTTGGGCCAAGAACTCTCTCTGGAACGTCTCCGGCAGGTCGGCGTGAAAATTGAGACCCCCAATTTGCACCATCTTGTTCGGTAATAACAGAGTGGCCTGTGCCTTGCTCATCATCACCATAAACCAACCAGCGCATCCCTTCACTTTCGTCGTACAAAGCGATGTCTCCGGTATTGGATACCTGCATTTGTATTGCCCTGTTGCCCATCATATGAAAATGACGACGGCTTTGTGGTCTATCTATAGGGTCCCACAAAGCTTCAGCAAGCGTTTGTTGATTTGCGGTGTACACAAATTCGGGTAAAGATTCCTGTATACGCCAGAATCCGAAAGGGCTGGATGACATGGTGGAGGCACCCGAGCTTTTGTCAGACGACAAAGTATAGCGCGGTAACGCTGGCGGTAAGACAGCCGCACCCGCTAACAGGGCGCTCTGCTTTATCATTACCCGGCGGCTAAACGCACGTTTTTCCGTCATGCCACAACACTCATTGAAATATTTTAAGGTAGCATAATCGAGTCCTGGGGATTCTCCACCCTAAAAGGACGTTATTCCCCATAAACCTCGCCAACCCTGTGCTCTTTAGGGTCTTTACCTTAACCGCCCTGTCGCAAGTGTACTATCATTCGCTCTCGCATAACTTAAACGAGGGAGCACACTCAGCACCATGTTAAAAATAATTCTGCTTGGGTTAGGGGTGCTGGTCCTGCTGATCCTGTTGGTCATGGGGATAAGCTGGTGGGTCGGGGCTGCACTTTTTGTTGAAAACCCCCAACTGCTTTCGCCAGTCGGTGCAGCACGGCCCGTAGCCACTGGCGCGTTAAACGTGCCTGACCCTTCAACAGGGGACAAACAAATCCTGTTTGGAGACTTGCATGTGCATACCAGTTACTCCCTGGACGCTGCGATATTTGACACCCCGGCGTCCAAGGGAACTGGTTATACAACACCAACAGACGCCTGTGATTTCGCCCGCTATTGTTCTGCACTGGATTTCTGGAGTATCAACGACCATGCGGAGGGCATCGCCCCCTGGCAGTGGGCAGCAACTAAGGAGGCAATCCGCCAGTGCAACCAGGTTAGCGAGTCCGCCGCGCCGGATATGGTTTCTTTCCTGGGCTGGGAGTGGACACAGGGCGCAAGCAACCCCGACCCGGAGAAACACTACGGCCATAAAAATGTGATTTTCCGCGATGTAGGCGAAGATCAGGTCCCGATCCGGCCCATTGCCGCCAGCACCGAATCAATCTGGCATACCTTGGGAAAAGCCCCCGCTCCTCTGCGAGGACTTGCATTGCTTATTATGGGTCGTCTCAACATGGAGGGCTACCAATCGCTGGCAGCGCATTTGCGCTCAATCAATGAAACGCCTGATTGTGGGCAGGCAGACGTGCGCGACTTACCGATAGATTGCTACGAGTCGGCTGAAACTCCCACCAAGTTATTTCAGAAGCTGGATCAATGGGGCTTCGATGCGCTGGTGATACCCCATGGCATGGCCTGGGGAAATGCAAATCCAATTGGCGCGGACTTCAACTACCAGCTGGATCAACACAACGAAAAGTACCAAAGCCTGCTTGAGATTTACTCCGGCCACGGTAATTCGGAGATCTATCGTGACCTCGGCATCGCCTTCCCCGGCGATTCGGTATGTCCGGAACCGGCCAACGGCTTTACCCCGTGCTGTTGGCAAGCAGGAGAGATTATCCGCCAACGTTGTGAAGGCAATGGCGGTGAGGATTGTAAGGATCGCGGCCAACGCACCCGGGAAATGTACCTGGATGCGATGAATGGCGTGGCGGCCATCAGCCGTGGGCGCTCAGTGGTTCCGGACACCCATCCCGACGATTGGGCCCAGTGTGACCAGTTAACTGCAAGCTTCCAACCCGCGCACGACTACCAGGCCAAACAATCTGCCCAGTACATGTTGACACTGGGCAACAAAGACAAGCGCTATCGACCGGGATTTATTGGCTCCAGTGACAATCACACTGCTCGCGCCGGCACGGGATATAAAGAAATCGAGCGTTTCTACATGACCGATACCAGGGACACCGGCGAGACTGTACCAGCCGGCAATCCCGCCTCAGACCAGCCGGTAACGCCGTCAGCTATGGCTTTTTTCGATAAAGAGGATGGCGCCAACGCATTCCTGTACACCGGCGGCCTGGTGGCCGTGCACAGCCAGGGCCGCAACCGCGAAGCCATATGGGACGGGCTGCAGCGTCGCGCCGTATACGGCACCTCAGGTCCCCGCATCGGCCTCTGGTTTGATCTGGTGGAGGCTGACGGCGAGACCCACAGCATGGGCAGCGAGGTGGCTACCCAAAGTAATCCCACATTTCGGGTGGGTGCAACTGGCAGCATCAGACAAAAGCAGGGTTGCCCAGATTATGTTTATGATGCGATGGGGCCCGAGCGTACGCAAAGCCTATGCCGCAACGAGTGTTTTAACCCATCGGCTGAAGCCTTCGGGATCGATCGAATCGAGGTTGTGCGGGTGCTGCCTCGGAACTCGGCGCAAGAAACGACTGCCGATTTGATTCAGGATCCCTGGCGTGTCTTTGACTGCTCGACACAAGGCAGTCACTGTACGGCCGAATTCACAGATCCGCAATTTATACGTCGCGGACGCGAGGCTGCCTACTATGTGCGCGCCATACAGGAAGCTACCGAGACGATTCACGGTGATCCATTTCGCTGTGAATACGACGCCCGGGGCCAGTGCGTAAAAACCCGGTTTTGCATTGGTATTGGCAAAGAAGATGACTGCCTGAGCCCTGCACAGCACCGGGCCTGGTCGTCCCCTATTTACGTGCGAATGGCACCGGGGGTCAGACAAGTTCCAGGCCCCGGGCTGTGAAAATTTCCAGGCTCGGCAATGGAGGGTAAGCAATTCGCCTGTATTGAGGATCAGGGCATCATTGATAGAATCCTCACGCATCTTCGCGATAAGCGACAGGACATCTCCACGCTGCAGCTACTGTTACCAACCACCAGCGCACCACCTGGGACATTGCCTTTTTTCGCAGGAAGCGGATCTACAACCACAACGCCAGGTCAGCACGGAAACCACTAAAATCTTTTTGCCAACACCTCGGGACGCCGAACCGTTGCGTGCTGCTCTTCAGAAATGGGCGGATATGAATAGCCTCTTAACCGACGCGAACAAGATTTCAGGGAGATAGACCAACTGTTTGCAAAGTAGACTGAAGCAGTGAGTGAGCACCAATCGGCCGAGTCGAGGGCTAAACATTTATTCATCGGCGCTGCGCTGCTACGCGCCGCCCTAAACGAAAAAGCCCGGCTCCCTTGCGAGAACCGGGCTTTTATTCGGTGGAGCTAAGCGGAATCGAACCGCTGGCCTTAACACCGCCAGTGTTTTTACAGACATCCACTATGCCACTGATTTAAATAGGTTTTTTTCGGATTTCTCCACAAGGAATTATGCGAGTTTCGGTAAGTTTGGCGAGTTTGCCACAAAATACCGGTTTCCAGGCTGTGGTCTATGTATTAATATTTAATACAAATTCCTGTGGGAGAGAATCATGGCTAGGAATACTTCCGTGACTCTGGGCGAGCATTTCGAAGAGTTCATTACTAATAAGATCGAACAGGGTCGCTACCAGTCAATCAGCGAAGTTGTCCGTGCGGGCCTGCGCAAGTTGGAGGAGGACGAGTCGAAATTGGAGGCCCTCCGAGCGAGATTAGAAGCGGGCGAGTCCAGTCCGCCCGTGACGAATTTTGCTAAAGAGGCGTTCCTCGCAGAGCTTCGGAAAAAACACCTGGAATGAGCTCAGCATATATACTCCGGGAACTGGCTCGGCAGGACCTTGAGGATATTTGGATCTATACACTTGCTGAGTGGAATCTTGAACAGGCAGAGGCTTATATTGGTTCGATTATTGATCGCTTCGACTGGCTAGCCGCAAATCCGGGCGCGGGAAAGC
>JAACFI010000135.1 GCA_009937575.1 Haliea sp. | reverse complement strand
TCCTGGATATCGTACGCCAGCATATCGATGATACCGGCTATCCCCCCACCCGCGCGGATATCGCAAGGGAACTGGGCTTCAAGTCTGCCAACGCGGCGGAGGAACACCTCAAGGCGCTGGCTCGCAAAGGCGCTATAGAAATTATACCCGGGGCTTCCCGGGGGATACGCCTTCCAGACAGTGGGGGTATTCCCATCGTCGGCCGCGTCGCCGCCGGCAGCCCGGTGCTGGCCCAGGAACACATCGAGGACCACTGCGGCCTTCCCCCCAGTTTTTTCAAGCCGGCGGCGGACTATTTCCTGCGGGTACGGGGTGACAGCATGATCAATGTGGGTATCTTCGACGGTGACCTGCTGGCGGTGCACAGTACCCCAGTGGCCAACAACGGGGATATCGTGGTTGCCCGCATAGACGACGAGGTGACGGTGAAACGCCTGCACCAGACCCGCGACAGGCACCGCCTGGAACTGCTGGCGGAAAATCAGGATTACGCCCCCATCGAAGTGGATCTGCGGGAGCAGGAATTTGCTATCGAAGGGCTCAGCGTCGGCGTATTACGGCGCGGCACCTAGGCTTTTCAGGAATCGAGGCAAATGGTCGGCGGCAAAGCCTACGACAGTTCACCCTGCGGCGGCTGTAGTGGCCCGGTTCCTATCCGCAATCAGCGAATATCCCGGTAGACGAGATGGTTAATGCCCTAGTGCAGGACGCGTGGAGCCTCGGATGACGCCTCGACTTCCATTTCACCCTGCTCGGCTATCACGGCGGCTGCCTGTAAGCCGGCCTGGATCATGGCCTTGGCGACCTCCAGTCCATTATCCATCAGGTAGAGACGCGATTCCTCGGAGAACCGGATAACCACCAGCGGCTCGGAGTCGTCGTCCGCCCGCTGCAGGACGATTTCCCCGTCTCCCAGATCAACAATCTCCAGTAAGGATGCAGACACTCAGTAGACCTCTATCGGTTGACACTGCCCCTGCATTCTAACAGCAGCCGGGAGCAGCGACCAGCACTGACTCCGGGTGTCTAATATTCGTCCAGGGAGTCGCTCATGCGGTCGAACAGCCGGCTCAGCTGATCGGCCCAGGACTGGACCTCCCCGGGGCCCGGGCTCTCAGCCGCGGCACTCGCCAGGTTGCCCGGTGTGCGCGCCAGCCCCGGAGAAAGCGGGGTCGCAGGCTGCAGCAGATCCGCCAGCCACCCTTCCTTCTCAAGTTGCTGAAATTCCAGAATCTCCCCCGCCACCGCCTTGCCAGGGGGCGGCGCAGGCAATTCGCCGCAGTCGCGAGGCGGATGCTGCGGCAGTTCCGCCGCGCCCGAAAGCTCCAGCAGGAACCAGCCATAGGCGTCCAGCAGATGCCCTCGCGCGGCAGGCAGGTACGCCTGGCACAGCAGTCGCGCCGGCAGTTCCCCGGCCTCTGTTTCCCGCTGCCAGGCAGCCAGCAGTATCCTCGCCAGATAGAGGCTGTGGTTGGCCTGGCCGCGGGCGCCACTCATGCCTTTTTACGACCGCCGCCGCGGGGTTTCGCCTGTTGCTGTTCCCACTTGCCGCCGCGGTAAAAGGCCTTCCAGCCGGTGGCTTTGCCATCTTTCTCGGTCATCACGTACTGCTCCTTGGTCTTGCGACTGAAGCGCACCTGAGCCGGGTTGCCATCGGCGTCCTCCTGCGGCGCGTTGAACAGGAACTTGTACTTGGGATCGATTTCCGCCTGGTGAGGGAGCAATTCCTTCACCAGCGGCGCCCTGGTTTCCCGGTTGCGCGGGAACTGGCTGGCGGCCAGGAACATGCCCGCCGCACCGTCGCGCAACACGTAGTGGTCCTCGACCTTCTCGCAGGCCAACTCCGGCATGGGGACAGGGTCCATCTTGGGCGGGGCCGCCTCGCCGCTGCGCAGCAGCTTGCGGGTGTTCTTGCAGCCTTCAGCGGTACAGCCGAAGTACTTGCCGAAACGACCGTTTTTCAACTGCATCTCGGCGCCACACTTGTCGCACTCCAGGGTCGGGCCGTCGTAACCCTTGATCTTGAATTTGCCCAGTTCCACCTCGAAGCCCGGGCAGTCAGGATTGTTGCCACAGACATGCAGCTTGCGCTCCTCGTCCACCAGGTAGCTGTCCATGGCTGTATTGCACAGTTTGCAGCGATGCCGGCTGCGCAGCTGGCGCGACTCGGCCTCGTCGTCCGCGTCCTCGCGAATCGCCTCGTCCCCGGGGGTCAGGTTGATGGTGTTCTTGCAACGCTCCTTGGGCGGCAGTGCGTAGCCAGAGCAGCCCAGGAACACACCCGTGCTGGCGGTGCGAATCTGCATATCGCGGCCGCAGTTACTGCACTTGATGTCCGTTGGCGTCGGCTCATTGGGCTGCATGCCCAGCGGTTCGGGTTCACCGGCCTTTTCCAGCAGGTCGCTGAACTCGGCGTAAAACTGGTCGAGCAGTTCCCGCCACTCGAGCTTGCCCTGAGCCACCTCATCCAGGTGTTCTTCCATGGAAGCGGTAAAGCCGTAGTCGAGCAGTTCGGTGAAACTTTTCTGCAAGCGCTGGGTGACAATATCGCCCATTTTTTCAGCGTAGAATCGTTTGTTCTCCAGACGCACGTAACCCCGGTCCTGGATAGTGGATATGATGGAGGCGTAGGTCGAGGGACGCCCTATGCCCCGTTTTTCCAGTTCCCGGACAAGGCTGGCTTCCCCGTAACGGGGTGCGGGCTTGGTAAAGTGCTGGGCCGGATCCAGTTTCAGTAACTCGAGGGCATCTCCCTCTTTCACGTCGGGCAACACGGTATCGTCGCCCTTCCGTCCTGCAGGCGGTTGCACCCGGGTGTAACCATCGAAACGGATGATTCGCCCCTTGGCGTTCAGCCGGTAATCACCCGCACTGGCGGTGACCACCGTTGCAGTGTATTCCGCGGCGGGCATCTGGCAGGCGACGAACTGCCGCCAGATCAGCTCATAGAGGCGCTCAGCGTCCCGCTCCATGCCTTTCAGCGCTGTCTGGGGTACATTCACATCCGATGGGCGAATCGCCTCATGGGCCTCCTGTGCCCCCTCCTTGGAGGAATAGAGCCGGGGTTTTTCCGGCAGGTAGGCCGGTGGGAAATTATCGGCAATATAGTCCCGACAGGTGGCCACTGCCTCGGCGCTGAGGTTGGTGGAGTCGGTCCGCATGTAGGTGATATAGCCCGCTTCGTACAGGCGCTGGGCCAGCATCATGGTTTTCTTGACGCTGAAACCGAGGCGAGTGCTGGCCGCCTGTTGCAGTGTCGAGGTGATAAAAGGTGCCGGGGGCTTCGAGCGCGTGGGCTTGTCCTGCCGCTTGCTCACCACGTAGGGGAGCTTCTCCAGTTCCGCGGTGGCGGCAAGAGTGGTGGCCTCATCCCCGGGGCGGAAGTTCTCGCCGGCGTGCCTGCGCACCTGGAAGCGCATTGATTCGCCGGCCCCGGTAGCGAGGTCAGCGTGCACTTCCCAATACTCCTCCGGGATAAACGCGTGGATCTCGCGTTCGCGCTCGACAATCAGGCGCACGGCAACGGACTGCACCCGCCCGGCGGACAGGCCCCGGGCGACCTTTGCCCACAGCAGCGGCGACACCATGTAACCCACCACCCTATCCAGGAAGCGCCGTGCCTGCTGGGCATTTACGCGGTGCTGGTCCAGTTCAGCGGGATGTTCGAATGCCTCGGTAATCGCCTTCTTGGTGATCTCGTTGAACACCACCCGCTGGTAGCGCGAATCATCGCCGCCGATGGCTTCCCGCAAATGCCAGGCGATGGCCTCTCCCTCACGGTCCAGGTCGGTGGCCAGGTAGATGGCGTTGGAATTAGCGGCCAGCTTTTTCAGCTCGTCGACCACCTTTTCCTTGCCCGGCAATACCTGGTAATTGGCTTCCCAGCCTTTTGCCGGATCTATGCCCATGCGCCGGATCAACTGCTCGCGGGCTTTCTTTTTCTTGTACTCGGCCTTTTTGGCCGGCGGCATTTTGCGGGTCCTGGCTGCCTGGGCGGCGCGCTCCTTGGGGTCGACCTTGCCACTGGAACTGCCCGCGGTCGGGAGATCGCGAATATGGCCCACACTCGACTTGACCACAAAATCCGACCCCAGGTACTTGTTGATGGTCTTGGCTTTGGCCGGTGACTCGACAATGACTAATGATTTACCCATAAATTCCTGTGGCACACCTGATGCTGAACCGCCGAATGATGGCGCCGGCGACGGAAAAAAGTGGCATATATAAGTCCCTATCCGGTCGCGGTCAAGGAAAAAAGACAAATCTCAGGGGCGCAATTGCCTCGCCCAGTCCTCCAGCACGGCAATAATCTGCACCAACTCGGCCTCCTCTCCGGCCTCCGCCCAGTAGATGCCGCAGCTGCCCTCATCGACGCTGGCGGCGAGCACTTCGCCGGGCAGATCCCCCAGTATTCCAGGGGGTTTCCGGGTGCCACGCAGGCTGCGCCAGCCCTGCTCATCGACGACCCAGCTGTCGCGCAAGTCAACATCACCACGGGCGGGGGGAAGACGTTTACCGTAATAAATTATTCTTCCCCTGCTCGCGCCATCGGCTGCCCCGGCCGCATTGCCACGGCGGTCGGTGGGCAGATCGCGAAATTCGACGAACAGTCCCCGCACTGCCGCGGTCTCGCGCATCCGCGCCACCTGGCGCTGGCGCTTGCTGGGCACGAAGTGCGACAGGGGTGCCAACGCCAGACCGATTACCAGGATGATAATGAAGTATTCCATGCGTGATCCAGGTCATCTCAAACTTGATCTGCCACCGGGGTGAACGGAAACACCGTTGCTGCGGGGGAATTCTATGCTATAAATGTCAGCGTGTAGACACTGATCCGTGGAGAGGATATATGTCCGAATATACTAAAGTCCTGGTTGCCATCGACCTCAGCGAGGATTCCTCCCAGGTCGCAGGGCGGGCGAGGGCCATCGCCGGCAACAACAGCGCAGAACTGCATCTCATCCACGTTATAGAGCCCCTCAGCTTTGCTTACGGCGGTGATATCCCCATGGATTTTTCCGGAATCCAGGATGAAATCCATCAGCAGGCAACCCAGCAACTGCAGCGTTTTGCAGAAGCCAACAACATCGATGAACAGCACCAGCATATCGTACTCGGCCGTCCCGAAGTTGAAATTCACGCCACCGCCGAAGAGCTGGGGGCTGACCTGATCGTGGTGGGAAGCCACGGGCGCTATGGCCTGGCCCTGCTCATGGGTTCCACTGCCAACGGGGTCCTGCACGGGGCCAGCTGCGATGTACTGGCGGTGCGTGTGGGCAAACACAAGTAATCAGCTACTGATAAATTCCTGCAGCTCAACGGCACTGAACGGCCAGCCCAGTTCCCGGCCGTCCCCACGGGCCAGCACCGGAATCACCGTGCCATAACGCTCGAACAGCGCATCGGAGTCGGCAATATCCAGTTTATCGTACTCCAGGTTGACGCCACTGTCGCGTAATTGCAGCAGCATCTCTTCTGCCAGGTCACACAGGTGACATGCAGACGTGCCATAGAGTATTAAGCGGCGCACATTGGTACCTCGTTCAGATGGTCTGCAGGCACTTGAACTGTGGTATCCCATGGCGTTACCATTGCCCGCCGAGTACAATAAAATAAACCGTCACGGGAGTAGACAGGTGGCTCTTTTTTCCCAACCCACTGCGCGCGCGCTGGCAATCCTGGATCTGTTGATGGCCAATCCCCACCAGGCCTTCGGCCTGACGGAAATGACCCGCAGACTCAACCTCAATAAGGCGACCTGCCATGCGATTCTCACTACTATGGCGAATTACGGCTTCCTGGTCCAGCACCCCAAGACCAAGGCCTACCGCCTGGGCCCCTCCATCATCGCAGCCGGCAATGCCGCTTTCGCACAGTTCCCGGTACTCGAATACGCGCGGCCGGAACTGGAGAGCCTGCAGAATGACCTGAATATCGGTTTCGGGGTCACCGGCCGCTCCAAGATGCACATGGTACTGCTGGCACTGTACGGCAGTGCAACGCCCTTGATCGATTCGTTTCAACTCGGTTTACGCCTTCCCAACACGGCGCCCGTGGCGGCCTGTTTTACTGCCTTTTCGCCGGCCAAGTACCTGGAAGCCTGGCTCACCCGCGCCCACGAGTCCCGGGGCGGCTACAACGAGAAACTGGACCAGAAGCTGCGGGTATCCCTGATCGCCATCCGCGCACGCGGTTACGAGGTGACCCTGAAAACCCAGGCGGAGGCGGAGCTGACCAAAGAACTCAGCCGTATCCACAACTCCTGGAGCCTGACTGAGCTGGAGGAGGCCGCCAACAAGTACCAGCACGACCTGTGCGACGAGTACTATCATCTGGACCGCATCGATCCCAAGGCCCGTTACGAGATCAGCACCATTTCGGTACCGGTATTCGTATACAAGGAAGTCCCGGTGATGTGTTTTGTGGCCGGCTCGTTCAGCAAACCGGTCACCGGCGCCCAGATCGAGGAGATTGCCGGGCGGATGCTGTCGGCAGCCGAACATGTTACCGCACTGGCCAGTGGGCAGGAGACCGTCGGCTAGCAGCAGCGCTGGCACTAGCGGAATATTACTGTCTTGGACACCATGCCCCTCAAAACCCTCAACACGCTGTTGCGGGTTGTGATCGAACAGGGCTATCCACTGGAACAGGCACTGGAACAGATCGGCCTGGATTTCAATCCCCTGCTGCCGGAGAACCAGCAGCGCCAGGAAGTACCCACCAGCTGCTATAGCAAGCTCTACCGCCTGCTGATGGAACTGTTGCAGGACGAGGCTTTCGGCCTCGGCCAGGAGTATCATGCACCGCCGGGTACTTTCCGCATGATGTGCCTGTTCATCATTCACTGCCCCACCCTGCACCAGGCGCTTATCCGCTCATGGGAATTCCACGACTACTGCAACCAGTATAGGGGGATCCCGCGGCGCCGGGGCAGCCGGCCTGTCGTCTACCTGGACAACGGTGAAAGCGCCCTGTGCCTGTTCCAGCGCTCCGTTTCCAGCGAACAGGACCGGGACTTCGTCGGCCACGCCAATGTGCTGCTGATGATGTTCCGCTTCTACAGCTGGTTGATCGGCAAGAGACTACCGCTGCAGGCAGTTCACCTGCGGGCCCGGGCACCAGCCAGCAGCAAGCACTACGAACAGCTGTTCGGCTGCGAGGTACGTTTTGA
This sequence comes from Haliea sp., assembly GCA_009937575.1. Taxonomy (GTDB): domain Bacteria; phylum Pseudomonadota; class Gammaproteobacteria; order Pseudomonadales; family Halieaceae; genus JAACFI01. The sequence continues at coordinate 4,107 of JAACFI010000135.1, read as the reverse complement.
ACAGGCGCACTCCGGGCTGCTGATTCCCGCGGGAGTGCTGCAGTACCCGGTGGCCCAGAATGAGGAGAGCCTGCGGGAGTTCCTGCGCCAGGCGCCCTATCAACTGGTCAAGCATGAACAGCCCGCAAGCGTACAGAGCCTGACCCGCCGCATCGAGCAATTGCTGAGCCAGTACGCCAGCCAGAAGCTGCCCAATGCCGACGAGGTTGCGCGGCAGTTGAACATGTCGCCGCGCACCCTGCACCGCAAGCTGACCGCTGAAGACACCAGCTTCCAGCAATTAAAGGACCGCTTTCGCACCGAACTGGCCGTGCATTACGTCAGTCGGCCGGAACTGACCATCGACGCCATCGCCACACTGATGGGTTTCCAGGACAACTCCGCTTTCTACCGCTCCTTCAAGAAATGGACAGGCGTTTCCCCCGGGCAATTTCGCCGGGAGCTGGGAGGCGACGGGGGAGCCCGTGCCTGACAGCGCCGAATATCGGGAAAAAAAAGCATTTTTTGACAGGGTGCTCACTGTATACGGGCGCAAACCCGTGCTGGAGGCCCTGCAGGACGAACAGTTACAGTGCCACACCCTGCACCTGGCGGACAGCAACCGGGCCACAGGCATCATCCACGATATCCGTCAACTGGCCGACGCCCGCGGATTATCCGTAAAACAGCATACCCGGGAGCAACTGGCCCGTATTTCAAAGAACGGCAAACAGGACCAGGGCGTCGCGCTGGACATCCTGTGCCCGGACTTCAGGTCCCTGGCCGATTACCTGGGGGACCTCCCCGGCGCCGATTCGCCCAGGCGCCTGCTCGCCCTTGACGGCATCAGCAATCCGCAGAACCTTGGCATGATCATCCGCTCCGCCGCGGCGGGAGGTATCGACGGCATCATCTGGTCCCGGAGGGGTAACGCCGCCCTGGGACCACTGGTAGTCAAGGCCAGCACAGGCACTCTGTACCGGGCACCCCTGCTGGTCACCCCGTCCCTGCCCGGGGGCCTGCAGGATTGCCGCGACCTGGGCATGGAGATATGTATTCTGGAGGCCAGCGCTCAAAAGACGCTGTTTGCACACCGCCCCGGGGGGCACTGTGTCTATGTCCTGGGAAACGAGAGCGAGGGTGTGTCGGGGACTGTCAGCCGCCTGGCTGACACGCGACTGTCGATCCCGATGAATAACGGGGTGGAATCCCTGAACGTCGCGGTAACTGCAAGCCTGATCGCCTACGCCGCTTATTTCGACAGGTAGGCCATCCCCTCTTCCAGCCCTTTCAGGGTCAGGGGGTACATGTGCCCCTCCAACAACTGGTTGGTGATGGCGACAGACTGGGTGTACTGCCACTCGTCCTCGGGCACCGGGTTGATCCAGGCGACCTTGTCGTAGACATCCAGCAGGCGCCGCATCCACATTTCCCCGGACTCATCGTTCCAGTGCTCGACCGATCCACCGGGCTGGACGATCTCATATGGGGACATGGAGGCATCGCCGACAAAAACCACTTTGTAGTCGTGGCTGTACTTGTGGAGGATATCCAGCAGCGGCGTGCGTTCGTTGTGGCGACGGATATTATTCTTCCACACGCTTTCGTAGATGAAGTTGTGGAAGTAGAAATACTCCATATGCTTGAACTCGGAGCGGGCGGCGGAGAACAGTTCCTCGCAAACCTTCACATGGGGATCCATGGAGCCACCCACGTCGAAAAACAGCAGTACTTTTACCGCGTTGTGCCGCTCCGGCACCATCTTGATGTCCAACAGGCCGGCATTGCGCGCCGTGGAACTGATGGTGTCATCCAGGTCCAGTTCATCGGCGGCGCCGGTACGGGCGAACTTGCGCAGGCGGCGCATGGCGATCTTGATGTTGCGAGTACCGAGTTCGACGCCGTCATCGAGATTCCTGAAATCCCGCTTTTCCCAGACCTTCACCGCCTTCTTGTTGCGGCCATTGGGCCCCACCCGGATGCCCTCGGGATGGTACCCCTCCTGGCCGAAGGGCGAGGTACCGCCGGTCCCGATCCACTTGTTGCCGCCCTCGTGCCTTTTCTCCTGTTCCTCCAGGCGTTTCTTGAATTCCTCGATCAGTTTCTCCAGGCCGCCGAGGGACTCGATCTTTGCCTTCTCCTCTTCGCTGAGGTTCTTCATGAACTCGGATCGCAACCAGTCGTCGGGGATCAGGGCCTCGATCACGTCGTCAAGGGCTTCCAGGTCCTGGAAGTGCAGGCCGAAGGCCCGGTCGAAGCGGTCGAAGTATTTTTCGTCCTTGACCATGCAGGTACGGCTGAAATAGTAGAATTCGTCCATGCTGCCGAACACAATGTGTCGCTTCATCCCCTCCATCAGGTCCAGCAGTTCCCGGGTGGTAACCGGCACCCCTGCATCCCTGAGACCGTGAAAGAAGTTGACCAGCATGGATTAACGGTTCTCCCTGCGGTGCATGAAAGCCAGGCGCTCCAGCAGATGGACGTCCTGCTCGTTCTTGAGCAGGGCGCCGTACAGGGGCGGAATGGCCTTGGTGTGATCCCGTTCCTTGAGGATTTCGTCGGGGATGTCGTCCGCCATGAGCAACTTGAGCCAATCAATCAACTCGGAGGTAGAAGGCTTCTTCTTCAGACCGGGAATCGCGCGTACGTCGAAGAACACTTCCATCGCCTCAGCCACCAGTTCCCTGGCGATGTCCGGGTAGTGCACCGCCACGATCTCCCGCATGGTGTCACGGTCGGGGAAGTTGATGAAATGGAAGAAGCAACGACGCAGGAACGCGTCGGGCAGTTCCTTTTCGTTATTGCTGGTGATGACGATAATCGGGCGGTGCTTCGCCTTTATGGTCTCGCCGGTCTCGTAAACGAAGAACTCCATGCGGTCCAGTTCCACCAGCAGGTCATTGGGGAACTCGATGTCCGCCTTGTCCACTTCATCGATCAGCAGCACCACCTGCTCGTCGGATTCGAAGGCTTCCCACAGCTTGCCGCGCTTGATGTAGTTGGCGATGTCGTGGACCTTTTCCTCGCCCAACTGAGAGTCCCGCAAACGTGATACCGCATCGTACTCGTACAGGCCCTGCTGCGCCTTGGTGGTGGACTTGATGTGCCACTGGATCAGGCGCATACCCAGGCCCAGGGCGACCTCTTCCGCCAGCATGGTTTTACCGGTACCGGGCTCGCCCTTGATCAGTAGCGGGCGCTCCAACTCCACCGCCGCGTTCACCGCCATACGCAGGTCCTCGGTGGCGACGTAGCGTTCGGTTCCCTCGAATTTCTTCATGTAAGTAATCACTCATTAAATCTGCGAAAACCGCCTAGGTTACAGATTGGGGCACAGCTTAGCAATACGGCGCCGAGCCCCCTCAGGCCTGCCCTGCTGACTGGTCGGGCGCCGCGGTCTTGTCGCTACGGCGCCGGAAGACGGTCACCCGAAGCAGCACAGTCACGACCACAGCAATACCGCAGGCCATGGCCAGGGGGCGCAGGGCGTGCTCGGCCGCCTGCACCCCTTCGGTAAACAACTGGAATCCCGCTACCAGCAGCGCCGGGGCCAGGGTATCCACACCCTCCCGGGGATAGGCGGGGGTTAGCAGCAGGGCCGCCGCAAGCAGCACCACGAGAGTGGACCAACCGGCACGCCAACTGCGCCCCAGCCACCAGGCCAGGCACAGCAGAATCAGGCCCGCCGCGCCCAGGTAGACGTAGATCGCTGTGAGGTAGGATTCTTCGCTGAGCATAGCTGGCCTCCTATTCCACCCAATTCACGATATGTTCCTCAAAACCGTCAGGGTGCACGTATTCATCGGAAACGGCGCGCCCGCGAATGGAGATGCCCGCCAGGTGTACGCTGTCGCGACTGCCGCTGACCAGTGGGTGCCAGTCCGGCAGCGGCTGCCCCTGGAAGCGCAGCCGGTAGGCACAGGTGACGGGAAGCCAGGCCAGTTGTTCCAGGTTGTCCGGGCTTAGACTGATGCAGTTGGGTACCAGGCGGGAGCGATTCTGGTAATCGCTGCAGCGGCAGTGTTGCTCGTCCAGGTATCGGCAGCGCACCTTGGTATAGAACACATCACCGGTGTCCGCATCCTCCAGTTTGTGCAGGCAACATTTGGCGCAGCCGTCACACAGGTC
>JAACFI010000134.1 GCA_009937575.1 Haliea sp. | reverse complement strand
AATGAGGCCTGGTCCGACTATGGACGGGACCCCTTCGGGAATATTATCGAACTGTGGAGCCAGGGGCCGGCAGACCCACAGCCCCACGCGCCGGACCGGTATCCACACCCTGGTGTAAGCGGCCCTGAAGCCGGCCTGCATGCGGATGTAGAGAACGATGTTTATGGCCTGCACCACGCTGCGCTGGTGTTCCCGGAACTCGACGCGGGTACTGACTACTACTGCGAACTGTTCGGGCTGGAGAAAGTGCAATACGGTCCGATAGAGCCCACCGAGTACGCGGAGCGACTCTGCCAACTGCCCAGGGTGGAAGCAATCGGCTGGGAGTTGCGCAGCGGCTGGAGCTATCTCGAGGTCTGGGAATTCAAGCACCCGGTCTATCCGGAGCCCCAGGATGCCAACCGACCTTATAATAAGCCGGGGATTGCCAGTATCACTTTCATGGTGGACGATTGCCTTGCGGAATATGAGCGGCTCAGGGAGCTGGTGAGTTTCAATGCTGCCCCGGTGGCCCTCGATGGTGGCTGGTTGGCACTGGGACGGGACCTGTACGGCAACCAGATCGAACTGTGGCAACTGGGGGAAAGTGATCCGCAACCTTTCGAGCCCGCGGTCTATCCTTATGGACGGTAACTGGAGGAGAACGACGTGATCACAGGGTTTCATCATCCGGGACTGGTCGTCCCTGACCTGCAGGCAGCCCGGCGATTTTACCAACAGGCACTTGGCTTTGTTTATCTCCGGGATTACGGCTGGGACGCTTCGATGAGCGCGGAAGCCGAGCGGGTCATCGGCGTCGCGGATAGCACCACGCGATGCGTGCTGATGAAGTGCGGTAATTGTTTCCTAGAACTGTTTGAATACCTCACGCCGACGCCTGAGGGTGATCCCATGCAACGTCGGGCCTGCGACTACGGCATTGCTCACCTGGCTTTCCAGGTCAGTGATATCGATGCGGTATATTCCCGGTTCGTCGAGGCAGGCGGTAGCGCCCCCAATCCACCGGTGCAGATCGGCCAATATCGCAGCATCTATGCCCGCGATCCCTTCGGCAATATCATCGAGCTGATGCAACTGGGCAGCGACGAGCCGGATTTCGACCTGGTAGCCAGTAATATGCTGCCGGCTGACAGTACTGAGTTGGCCCAGGAGAACGAATCATGAAGTTGATGCAGGACAAGGTGGTAATCGTCACCGGGGCCGGCCGCGAGCGCGGTATGGGACAGGCGGCAGTCATGCTGTTCGCGGAGCATGGTGCCCGGGTCGTGGTGACGGATCTGGCGCGCAATGCCGCCGAGCAGGACGCAATCGAGGTCGTGGCACAGGCTGCCGAGGCGTTGGGAGTTGAGTCGCTGGCACTGGGTGTGGATATCACCGACCGGGCGCAGGTTGAGGCCTGCGTGGCCGATACGATCAAACGGTTTGGCCGCATCGATGTGCTGATCAATAATGCCGGGACGGCGATCGGCGCGGGGCCTTTCCTGGAACAGACCGACACCCAGTGGGACGTAAGTTACAACGTCCATCTGAAGGGTGCCAATTATTTCTGCCAGGCGGTGATACCGCATATGCAGGCGCAGGGTGGCGGGGCTATCGTGAATAATGCCTCGATGCTAGGCGTGGCTGCAGAACCCTTCAGCGCCGCCTATACCGCCACCAAATTTGGCGTTGTCGGCCTGACCAAGGTGATAGCCGCCGAGTTCGGCGGGGACAATATCCGCTGCAACTGTGTATGTCCCGGATCGGTAGCCACCCAGATGCAGGAAGAGGGGCTGAAACAGTTCGCCGAGTGGAGTGGCATCACGCTGGAGGAGGCGTGGAAGGATGCGGAGCGCTGTGCCCTGGGACGCAGTGCGCAGCCCGAGGAGGTGGCAGGGGCCATGCTGTACCTGGCCAGCGATCTGGCCAGCTATGTTTCCGGTGATGCGCTGATGGTGACAGGTGCTGCGAATCCGGGAGTTTGACCGCCACCGTCATGGATATACCCATGTCCACGTCTGCAGTGACAGTCGATAGCCGACGGGCACTGTTTGCCGCCATCGCCCTGAGCGCGGTCTCAATACTGATTTTCAACGCACTGCCCGTCGTTATGGGGGTGGCCAGTGACCACCTGTTGCTGACTGCGGAGCAGATGGGACTGCTGGCATCGGCAGAGCTGGGCGGTATCGGGCTGGTGGCCACCAGCGGCTTCTGGTGGATACGACGTGTATCCTGGCGAAAGGCATCCGCCGCCGGTTTACTGGTAATGGCCGCGGGTAACCTGCTGAGTATATCGATGAATTCCGGCGTCGAACTGATTGCCCTGCGCTTCCTGGTCGGGTTATTGGGGGAGGGGGTTGTGTTCACGATCGCCATGGCGACTATCGGCGATGCCCGCAACCCGGATCGCGCGTTTGCGCTTTCCATCGTCGGCCAGGTCGGCCTGGGGATGCTCGCCCTGTGGGCGTTCCCCCTCATTGCGCTCTCGTTGGGTTATGCCGGGGTAATGGGCACCATGGTGGTGTTGGCGCTGTTGTCGTTGACGCTGTTACAGTGGCTCCCCCGCGGTGGTGAAAAGCCGCAGCCTGATAGTTCGCAAACCCTTGACAGCGATACCCGCGCAGCTTTTACCACCCCACTGTTTGGACTCATCGCCATTGTATTCTGGTTTGTCGGCCTCAGCGGTATCTGGGCCTTTGTCGAGCGCGTGGGATTGCTCGTCGGCTTATCGCAAACGACAGTCGGCTCGCTGCTCGCTCTGGGCCTCGGTGCGGGCGTCCTGGGTTCGCTGCTGGCGGCCTGGGTAGGGGATCGCTACGGCAGGTTATGGCAGCCTCCCGCGGCGGTAGGGGGCCACGTGCTGATGTGCCTGCTCTTTACCTGGCAGCTGAATGCCCCGATTTACGCCGCGCTGGTGCTGGGCTTCACCTTCGTCTGGAATGTCGGGTTACCCTACCTGCTTGGCCTGATCGCAGACAGCGATACCAGTGGTCGCCTGGTAGTTCTGATCGTCTCTGCGCAGGCCCTGGGCAATACCCTGGGCCCACTCGCCGCGGGTGCTGTAGTGGAAGACCATGGCCTGCAGGCCGTGGGTATGTCGAGCGCGTTTTTCTGCACCCTGTCGCTGCTTTTTCTGGGCCTGTTTGTCAGCCGCTGCAGGGCGCGCCTGGGTTTCCCAATGCATGCCCCGGGTACGTGAAAGGGCGTGCTGTTAGTTCTCCGGCGTCATCTGTCGATATTCACTGGGCGTCACCTCGAAGCGCCGTTTGAAGGCGCGGTGAAACGAGGTTACACCCGAGTACCCGAGAAGATAGGCGATTTCCTTGGGCGCCATCCGCGTGGTGCGCAGGTACTCGGCCGCCAGGCCGAGGCGTACGTCGCTGAGTACGTCCTTGTAAGTGGTGCCCGCCTCCTGCAGGCGTCGGCGCAGGGTGCGCGCACTCATATTCAGGAAACCCGACACAACCTCCAGGGTCGGGGTGATGCCCGGCTTGCTGAGCAGCACGCGTCTCACGGCGTCCACCACGGGGTCTTCCTCTGACAGGTGTTTCAGCACGTCCGCACACTTGCGAATACACAGTTCCGCCACCGACTCGTCTGCCATATCGAAAGGCGTATCGAGAAAGCTGGCAGGGAAACGGATCTCGTTGGCGTCCTGTGAGAAATTTATCGGACAGTCAAACAGCTCGCGATACAGCGCCACATGCCCGGGCTCAGAATAGGTCACGTTGACCTGGTTGAAGCGAATACCGGGTACGCCGAACCGAGCGATGGCGCACCGTGTCTCGCTGAGCCAGTCCTCGATGGCAAACTGGTGCAACTCGTTCAGCGGGAAATTCTCCACGGCACTGATGATCGCCTCGTCCCCCTCCTCGCGGAGGTAGTTATTGACCATTGGCCCGTTCAGGCGCTGGAAACGAATGAAAACATCCAGTCCGCGGCGGAGATTTGCGCTGCTGACGAAAGCGTAACCCAATGGGCCCCAATCCAGTACGGATACCTCCTGACCGCTGATAAGGCCCAGCCCCGGTGCGTCGACGCTTGCCACCGTGGCACGCAGTATGCTCAGTTGCTGCTGGCTGGTGATGTGTTTGTCGGCCTTTTCCAGTGCTGCGGGCTCCACGCCGGCGGACTGCAGTATGGATTCTGGCTGGTATCCCAGGGAAGCAACAGACTCCAGCATCCGCTTGACGAAGGCTACCGGGACCTCCTCAAGCTGCTCCTGGTCAATGCCTATACTCACGTGATCCGCCTGCCATCGATTGACCGAGGCGTCATTGAACGGCAAACCCGCGATCAATACAAGTGGGCCGGCCTGAGCAAGGGACAATTACACAGGGCGATACGGCCCTCAAATGTCCTCGAAATGCCCGTAGCCCTGGTTGCCATCCAGGTAATAGAAAGACAGCAGTTCATCCACCGCCGGCAGGGCGAGCGTATTCGCATTGATATTGACGTCGGTCATTACCTGGACGATTGAAGGCTTGCCCGATGCTAGTGCCCTGGTAACCGCGGGCGCGATATCGGTGGCTTCTTTCACGTATTCGCCGTGACCGCCCATGGCAATCGCCATCTGGTCGTAGCGGGTGGGTGCCATGGTCACTCCAGGACACTCGACGATGGATTCCGGGCCCTTGTAGAAGTCCATGAGTTCCATTCCCCAGGTATTGTCGCAGTTGACGACGATGCACACGGGAAGTTGTTCGCGAACCGCGGTTTCAAAATCCATGATCTGGAAACCCAGGGCACCGTCGCCGCTGATCAGGACGACCGGTCGATCCCGGCCCGCCGCGAACTGCGCGCCAATGGCGTAGGGTAGTCCGGAACCGAGATGCCCGCAGTGGGACGTCCACAGGAAATCATTTGAGCGTTGTTCGTAGAGACACAGCTCCCACAGGGCCGTGCAGCCGCCATCCCTGACCATCACGGCCTCATCCGGCACTGCCTTCCTGACTTCCAGCATCAGGTGCCCCGGATGAATCGGCGAATGGTCGTGGGTGCTCTCGGCCACCTGCTGACGCCAATTTGCCTGCTGTTGCTTGTAGTCCGCCAGGGTGGGCGGGGGATCGAAGGGGCCCAGTGCCTCCAGGGATTCTGTCAATTGCGGCAGTACGGCTTTGAGATCGCCCACCAGTGGTATGTCGGCGAGACGATTGGTGTGCAGGCGGGCCGGATTGCGTTCGACGTGGATCCATTGTTGTTCCCCGTATTCCCCCCAGCGGGGCGGCTCGCCGCAGAGCAGCGGCTCCCCGATGGAGGTGCCCACCGCAAGCACCACGTCAGCCTCTCGGCAGGCCTCATTGGCACCCGCGAATCCGAAACTCAGGGCCTGGGGATGGTTATCCGGTAGCGCGCCCTTGGCGCCGAAACTGGTCACCACCGGGCATTTCAACAGCTGGGCAAGCTGCTGGAGTTCCGCGTGACCGCGGGCGGTATGAATCCCCTGGCCGGCGAGAATCAGGGGCATGCGGGTCCTGGCCAGCAGGGTAGCCGCCTCGTCCACAAGTTGTTCCTGCGCCGGTTGCGGGACCGTGCTGCGGTATTGCTCTGGAGCCAGCACTGGCGGGAAATCGTACTCGCCCCACATGATATCTACGGGCACCTCGATATAGACCGGGCCCGGCGTCCCGGAAGTAGCCTGGCGAAAAGCCTCGCGGACGACCTCGTCCAGTTGCCGGATGTCCTGCACTACTGCGGCGTACTTGGTGATTTCACGAAAGACATCGATCTGGGACCAGTACTGATACTTGCCCTGGCGCACGACGGAGCGGGTATGGAAACCCCTGCCACTGACCAGCACGATCAGCGGTACCCGTTCCTCCATGGCGGTCACCACCCCGCCGACCATATTCGCCACGCCCGGTCCGTAGGCGGCCATGGCGACCTGGGGCCGGCCGAGCATACGGCTTGCGGCTTCAGCCACCATGACCGATGACACCTCGTGCCGAGTGCCCAGCATGCGGATGCCATATTCGACCGCTGCGCGGTGAAATTCCATGAAATGGACATCGACGATGCCGCTGATGAGTGACACCTGCTCGGCACGGAACAGATCGACCAGCCGCTGCTGGCCCTTCTTCCGGTGGGTTAAAGATTCTTTGCCTTGCATGCCGAAGCCCTCGTGTCCAGGTTGATGGTTAGGATGCACGCTACCGGAACGACTGGAAATGGCTGCACCGGCCTCCGCATTGACATCACGGGCCAACTCAAGGGGTAAAAATTCTGGACAGCCGGGACGCGAATGCCCTCGGTAACTGTATAATGGCGCGCGAATCTATTAACCGGAGGATGACGCCATGTTGCCCAGGCTCGCCATCGCGCTGTTCGCGCTGTTTTTCAATTATCAGGCCAGTGCGGATGAATTGCTGATGAAAAACGGTTCCCTGCTGGTGGGTACCCTGGTCAGTGCCAGCGATAGCACAGTGGTCTTTGACACACCCTTCGCCGGCGAGATCACTCTATGGATGACGAGCGGGTATACCGCGATAAACGGATCACCGAACAGGACGGTGAGTTGACTGTGCTCGATAAGGACGAACAACCGGTGACCCTCGACCTCGCCACTGTCGCATTCATCAATCCGGAGCCCTGGCGCCTGGGGGAGGGGTACAAGTGGTTCGGGGAGATCAACGCGGCGCTGGAATCAGAACGCGGTAACAGTGATTCCGATGAACTGGACGTGGATTTAGAGTCCATCTGGCGCAGCCTGGAGGATCGCTTCACCATACGGGGTCTGGTCGAACTCGATCGTAACAATGGCGACAAGACCAAGGATGCCTGGAAGGTACGCAACAAGTACGACCGCTTCAGCAAGGAAGACCCGGACAATTACTTTGGCTATCAGCTGTTTTTTGAGTATGACAAGTTTGCCGACCTGGACCTGCGCACCGCGACCGGTCCCTACATCGGACGCCAGTTCTTCGAAAACGACATCCTTAACATGCATGCCGAGGTCGGTATTGTTTACGTTGACGAGCAATTCGACGTGGCCGAGGACAGCGATTTCTGGGGCAGTAACTGGGAGGTGCGCCTGACCAGCGGCATCATTCCCCAGTTTGAGCTCTACCTCAACAACGACGGTGTACTTAATCTTAATGATACGGCCGACAGTCTCGTGAACACTACGTTTGGCATCCGCTTCCCACTTATCTATGGCCTGCAGGCGGCGGCCGAGGCCAAGTGGGAGTATGACGGCGGCGCCGCTGAAGACGTGGACGATACGGACGAGACCTACAACCTGAAGCTGGGTTATAAGTGGTAGGACGGTAAAAAAGAGTGCCAACAAGAAAGCCGCACCCGACAGGCTGAAATACCCCTCGACTGCGGCCGTTAGGTGCTACGCCTTGTGGAAGGGGATGGCTTCACGCCATTGCCCCATCCCGGCACTCTCCTTAATGGGAGAGTAATGCGGTATAAAACCGTATAACACACCGCGAACACCTCAACGTTTCCGGCCTCCTTGAAGCCGTTGGCCTTCGGCATCCACATATTAAATATGGTCCCGAATCGCCGGCTTCGCAACTTCCTGTTTAGATCAAGTGCTTCTAAGTTCCCGCTCTCTAATAAGCAGTCATGCTACTGTTTGACATTGTCGCGGATGATGCGCTGTTTCTGCCGGCTCCAGTCCCGCTCTTTCTCGGTATCGCGCTTGTCGTGGGCTTTCTTGCCCATCGCCAGGGCGATGCGGGCCTTGACCAGGTGTCCCTTCCAGTAAAGCTCTGTGCACACACAGGTCTGGCCTTTCTGCTGGGTGGCCGCGAGAATTTTGGCCAGCTCTTTCTTGTGCAGCAGCAGCTTGCGGGTGCGCTGGGGGTCAGTGACAAAGTGGGTTGAGGCGGTGTCCAGGGGGATGATGTGGGCGCCCAGCAGCCAGGCTTCCCCGTCCTTCATCAGTACATAGGAATCCGCGAGGTCAGCCTTGCCCATGCGCAGGCTCTTCACTTCCCAGCCGCTCAGGGCAATGCCCGCCTCGAAGGTCTCCAGCAGCTGGTAATCGAATCTGGCGCGCTTGTTCTGGGCAATGACGTTACTGGGCTTTTTGGGTTTCTTCTTTGCCATGGCGCGCATTATACGGACAAGCCCCGGCGGTTAAACGTGAATCTTTCCCTTTTCACTGCCAACGGCCTCGGGCACTCTAAGCCTATGATAATCAGCAGGTTTTTCCGGTGAGCCAGGCCGTCCCCGGCGAGCTGAACGGCTGGCGCAGTCGCACCACCTTCGTGCTGGCATTGTCCGCCTCCGCGGTGGGGCTGGGCAATCTGTGGCGCTTTTCCTACCTGACAGGCGAAAACGGCGGTGGTCCCTTTGTTGTGACTTATGTTCTGTGCCTGTTCCTGGTGGCAGTGCCGTTGATGGTGGGCGAAGTGGTCATCGGCAGTCACGGCAAGGGGGGTCCCGTGGCGGCGCTGCGCCGGGTCGCAGACCGCTCCCTGTTGTCGCGGGGCTGGAGCGTTCTGGGCTGGCTGGCCTGCGCAACCGGCATGCTGATCCTCGCCTATTACGTGGTGGTGGCCGGCTGGGGGCTCGCCTATGCGCGCTTCATGCAATCCGGTGTGTTTTCAGCGGCCAGCGCGCCGGTGGTGGGAGAGTATTTCGGGGATTTCCTGGCAGAGCCTGCCAGGCAGGCCTACTGGCAGACCCTGTTCCTGTTGCTGGCGGGCGGATTCGTGCTGTTCGGGGTTCGACGGGGGCTGGGCCTGATGGTCTGGTTGGCGGTGCCCTGCCTGCTGGCTCTGCTCGGGGCCCTGCTGAAATACAGTTTTGACAACGGCGACCTGGTCGCTGCCCGCGAATTTCTGTTTTCCGTCAAGTGGATCGACTTTTCCCCGCGCTCCATACTGGTTGCCCTGGGGCACGCATTTTTCACCCTCGGGGTTGGGGTGGGTACCGGTATCAGTTACGGCGCCTACGCGCCACGACGGATACCTATCGGGCGCTCAGTGATGGCGGTTGCTGTCTTTGACTCGATGATTGCCCTGCTGGCGGGCCTGGCCATTTTCCCCCTGGTGTTCGCCAACAATATGGCGCCCGCCATGGGGCCGGGCCTGCTATTTGTCAGCGTGCCCTATGCCTTCGGCAACCTGCAGCTGGGGGAATGGTTCGGCGCACTGTTTTTCCTGTTGATGGTGGTGGCCGCCCTCGGATCTGCGGTGGCAATGATGGAACCGGTGGTCCGAACCCTGATGCAGCAGGCGCGACTGCGACGGGCCACCGCCGTGCTGGTGGTGGTCTCCGCCGTGTGGATTCTGGCCCTGGGGGTGGTGCTGGGCATGGGCCCGGCCCCGGGTGACGGCTGGTTTGCCAATGGCAAACTGTTTGCCTTTGTGGACGTCCTCACTGCGCAATTCCTGCTGCCTCTGGTATCTTTGGGCACCGCGATACTGGTGGGCTGGCGCCTGCGGCCGGAACTATTGAGAGCTGAACTGTCCCGAGAATCGGACCTGTTTTTCTCGCTGTGGCGCCTGCTGTTGCGGTATATTGCCCCATCCGCTATCGGGGTCCTGGTGCTGGCGGCCCTGGCTGCCCGTGGGGTTTAGGATTGCCCCCGGTTGTTACGGTAGAGAATATGAGCGATAACAAGACAATGACGGTAGAGGTGGCCTACGCGCTGCCGGAAAGGCAGGTGATCCTGGAGTTGCAGGTGCCGGAGGGCACGTCCGTGCTGGAAGCCGCACAGGCGTCCGGAGTCACCGGGAAGTTCGAGGGAATCGACCTGGATAACGCCAAGTTCGGCATATTCGGCAAGGTGGTATCCCCGAAGCAGGTCTTGCGCGAAGGGGAGCGGGTCGAAATATACCGCCCGCTGATCGCTGATCCCAAGGAAGTGCGCAAGGCGAGGGCGGCCCGCGCCAAGGAGCGCCGGGCGAAAGAAAAGAGCGCTTAGCTGGCCTCTTCGGTGGGCTCGGTGCCGGGTGGTTCCGCCTCGGGTGCGCCAGGTTCAGACCAGGCTGGCGGCAGGTAGTCGCCAGTGACCTCAATCAGCGAGTCACCTTCGAAAAACACGGTCAGGCGGGATTCGCTCAGCACCTTGGGCCCGTTGCGTTTGACGTAGGGATAGTCCCAGCGGTCCAGGTTGAAAGTGTCCTCCACCAGAGGAGTACCGAGGATGAAGCGCACCTGGCGCCGGCTCATGCCGGGCTTGAGCTGGTCTGCCATCTCCTGGGTGACGATGTTGCCCTGCTCCACGTCGATCTTGTAGACACCGGGAAAACCGACAAAGCTGCAGGCGCTGAGGCAGCCTATGGCCAGTGAGATCAACAGGGTCCGCATGGGGTAAAACTTCCACTTCCGTTATTGGGGTGGCATCATACTCCTACTGGACTGCACAGAGAACCCCCCGAACCATGGCTGAGGAAAACCAGGAACTGCGCAAGGCGGGGTTGAAGGTGACCCTGCCTCGGGTAAAGATCCTGCAAATACTGGAATCAACCGACCCCGGGAGCCAGCACCTGAGTGCCGAGGACGTCTACGGTGCGCTGCGCGACGCCGGGGAGGATGTCGGCCTGGCAACCGTCTACCGGGTGTTGACCCAGTTCGAGAGCGCTGGCCTGGTGATTCGGCACAATTTTGAGACCGGGCACTCGGTGTTCGAACTGGCCAAGGGTGAACACCACGACCACATGGTATGCGTGGCCTCAGGTGAGGTGGTGGAGTTCCACGACCCGGTGATCGAACGGCGCCAGCGCGAGATCGCCGATGAGCACGGTTTCGAGCTGATGGATCACTCGCTGGTGCTATACGTTCGCAGGAAAGAAGGCAGTTAGGTTTCCAGCATTTCCCGGGCGTGTGCCAGGGTCTGATCGGTGATTTTTACGCCCCCCAGCATACGCGCAATTTCCTGCACCTTTTCCTCCTGCTGCAGGTGGCTCATGCGGGTTTCTACAGACTTGTTGTCGCTGCTCTTGCTGACCTGCAGGTGATGCTGCCCCTGTGCGGCCACCTGAGGCAGGTGGGTCACGCATAAAACCTGGGCCTGTTCGGAGAGGGTCCTGAGCAGCCTGCCCACCACCTCCGCTACCGCCCCGCCGATGCCGACATCGACCTCGTCGAACACCATGCTCGGCACCGTGCTGGCACTGGCGGTGACTACCTGGATCGCCAGGCTGATACGCGACAGTTCACCCCCGGAGGCTATCTTGCCCAGGGGCTGGGTGGGGTTGCCGGGGTTGGTGCTGACCAGGAACTCGATGTCCTCACCGCCGTGGGGATGAGGGTCCGCAGATTCCCTTGGGTTCAGGGCGATCTCCAGTTGGCACTGATCCATGGCGAGAGAGGCCAATACCTTGCCCGCCTGTTTTTCCAGTTTGCGGGCGGCACTGCGTCGTTTCTTCCCCAGCTTCGCTGCCGTCTCCTGGTAGTGTGCCGCCAGTGAATCCATTTCCGCCTGCAATCGGTCGATACGTTCCCCGCCGTCTGCCAGGCCCTGCAGTTCCTCACGCAGCTGCTGGTGCAGTGAGTTCACTTCCTCCGGCATGACGCGGTGCTTGCGGGCGATGTCATAGATGGCCTCCAGGCGGCGCTGGACCTCATCCAGGCGCTGGGGGTTGATTCTCACGCTGTCGATGTAGCGCTGGATCTCCCCCCTGGCCTCTGACAGCTGGATGGCGGCGGAATCCAGCAGATCTCTCGCATTGCCCGCGGACTCCGCCACGTGAGCGTCGCCGGTCAGCAGTTGCAGGGCCTGGCTGGTACCACTCTCCTGCTGTTCGCAAAGTTCCTGTGCCCGGTGGGCACCCTGCAGGATGTCCTCGGCGTTGGCCAGCAGTTTCTGTTCGCTCTCCAGGGAGGCCAGTTCGCCCTCCTGCAGCGCCAGTTCGTCAAGTTCCTCCACCTGGTAGGCCAGCAACTGGGCCCGGGCAGTGTGCTCGTCGCGACTGCCTGCGAGCAATTCCAGTTCCCGCCTGGCCCGCAACCAGTCGGAGGCGGTTTGCTCCAGTTCCTTCGCCAGGGCCTGGTGGCCGGCGTAGGCGTCCAGCAGTTCCCGCTGCACCGGTTTGCGCAGCAGGGACTGGTGGGCATGCTGGCTGTGTATGTCGATCAGCAGGGCCCCCAGGTCTACGCAATCCTGCAGGGTGGTGGCATTACCATTGATGTAGGCGCGACTGCGTCCCTCGTTGGTGATGACCCGGCGCAGCAGGCATTCTTCACCGATGTACAGGTCCCGTTCCCTGAGCCAGGCTGCCGCGGCGGGTATGGCCCCCACGTCGAAACCGGCGACAATCTGGGCGCGATCACAGCCGGTGCGCACCGCCTTGGGGTCAGCCCGGTCTCCCAGGCAAAGTCCCAGGGCATCCAGCATGATGGACTTCCCGGCGCCCGTCTCGCCGGTAATGACAGTCATGCCGGGAGAGAACTCCATCTCCAGGTCGGAGACGATGGTGTAGTTGCTGATACTGATATGGATGAGCATGGCAGACCGTGAGCGGTTTTCCCCATTTATAACCCAGATCTGCTCCTGCATAAACATCGGTCGCCATCATCGGGTGAAGATGGCCGGATTTTGTAATTGACCGGCTCTGTGATAAAAATGTGGTGGTGGAGGCTGATTTTTTGTCTATGGTTCCAACAGAAATTTCAGAGCGCGCGCAGATCCTGTTGAAGGCCCTGGTCGAGCGGCACATACGGGATGGCCAGCCGGTGGGTTCCAGTACCCTGGCGAAGGAGGCCGGCCTGCCCGTCAGTGCCGCAACGGTGCGCAATGTGATGTCCGAACTGGAAGAGCGGGGCCTCCTGCACTCCCCCCACACCTCCGCGGGCCGGGTGCCGACTGCGATGGGTTACCGCCTGTTTGTGGATACCCTGCTGCAGGTACAGCCCCTGGCGGACGAGGCGGTATCGGCGCTGCGCGCCGAGCTGAACCCGGACAAATCTTCCGTCGAGCTGGTCCAGTCCGCCTCTGCCCTGCTGTCCAGCATATCCGCCCAGGCCGGTCTGGTTACCGTGCCGCGGCAGGAGGCGCTGCAGTTGCGGCAGGTGGAGTTCCTGCCCCTGTCCGGGGACAGGGTGCTGGTGATCCTGGTGATCAACGAGCGTGAGGTACAGAACCGCATTATCCACGTGCAGCGCCCCTTCACCGAGCAGCAGTTGCGCGACGCTGCCGCCATGGTCAACCAGCGCTTCTCGGGGCACCCGTTATATCTGGTGCAGGAGCGAATCCTGGCGGAAATGCAGGAGGCCCGCAGCCAGATCGACAGCTATCTCGAGGCTGCCCTGGACCTGGCCAGTCAGGCGCTGGAACAGGGTGAAAGCAACGAGGAGTACGTGGTGGCGGGGGAATCACGCCTGCTGGATAATGCCACCGCCGAGGAAATGCTCAAGCTGCGCGAGTTGTTTGATGCCTTTGAGCAGAAAAAAGACCTGTTGCACCTGCTGGAGCGTTGCAGCCGGGCCGACGGGGTGCAGATCTTCATAGGTGAAGAGGCTGGTTACGAGGTATTCGGTGACTACAGCGTGGTCACCGCCCCCTATTCCGACGGTGCCAGGACCCTGGGGGTATTGGGGGTGATCGGCCCCACCCGCATGGCCTATGAGCGCGTTATTCCCATTGTCGATGTCACCGCCAGGATGCTGAGCTCCGCCCTGTCCCCCTGAGTGACCGGCGGGGCGTATCCAACCCTGTGTCTCCAGTTAAAAAAACCCTCTTCGCCAGCCCTTGAAATACCCCCGCTGGACCCCATATCCGCCTGAGATAACACCGTGCACCACGGCGCTTGGCCGTGGCAGCGCGTAATTCCAGCGGAAATGCCATAGAACGGAGTGTAAGCGTGGCCGAACAAGAGCAGAAACAGCCCGAGACTGAGCAGGGGACGGAACAGGAATCTAAGCCGGAGCAAACGGCAGAGTCCCAGCAGCAGGCCGAGGTGACAGGCGGCGACCAATCCCAGCCGCAGGACGAGGTTGCAGAGGGCGATCAGCCGGGGACCGGAGAGGGCGAGGGAGAGGAAGCCCCTGAGGAAATGCCACTTGAACAGGTGGTTGGTCAACTGCAGGAAGACGTGGCCGCGGCCAGGGAAATGGCCTTGCGGGCCCAGGCGGATGCACAGAATGTCAAGCGTCGGGCTGAGCAGGACGTGGAAAAGGCCCGCAAATTCGCTCTTGAACAGTTTGCCAGGGATCTGCTGCCGGTAGTGGATAACCTGGAGCGGGCGCTGGAGGCGGCCTCCGGCGATGAAGAGGCGGTCAAACCGATCGCCGAAGGGGTGGAGCTCACCCTGAAGAGCTTCCTGGACGCCATGAAGAAATTCAATATCGAGGTGGTGGACCCCCAGGGGGAGCCCTTCGACCCGAACCTGCACCAGGCCATGAGCATGGTGGAAAACAACGAGGTGGAGCCCAACAGCGTGGTAGCGGTGATGCAGAAGGGCTATACCCTGAACGGGCGCCTGGTGCGGCCGGCGATGGTGATGGTGAGTAAGAACGGGGGTTGAATCTAAAGGGATCATCCCCAAATAAAGAACAACGCAATTGAATCTGGTGGCCGCGGGCCGCCAAAACTACTGGAGAACAGCAATGGGCAAGATTATCGGAATCGACCTGGGAACGACCAACTCCTGTGTGTCGGTATTGGATGGGGATGCCCCCAAGGTTATCGAGAATGCCGAGGGCGATCGCACGACTCCCTCCATCGTCGCTTATACCGACGAAGGTGAGATCCTTGTCGGCCAGAGCGCCAAACGCCAGGCGGTTACCAATCCCCAGAACACCCTGTTTGCAATCAAGCGCCTGATCGGGCGCCGCTTCAAGGACGACGTGGTGCAGAAGGATATCAGCATGGTGCCCTACACCATTATCGAGGCAGATAATGGGGATGCATGGGTGCAGGCCAAGGATGAAAAGATGGCGCCTCCGCAGGTTTCCGCCGAGGTCCTTCGCAAGATGAAAAAGACCGCCGAGGAATACCTGGGCGAGCCGGTGACCGAGGCGGTGATCACCGTCCCTGCCTACTTTAACGACTCCCAGCGCCAGGCCACCAAGGATGCGGGCAAGATAGCCGGCCTCAAGGTTAAGCGCATCATCAACGAGCCCACCGCCGCGGCCCTGGCCTACGGTATGGACAAGGCCAAGGGTGACCACACGGTAGCGGTGTACGACCTGGGTGGCGGTACCTTCGATATCTCCATCATCGAAATCGCGGAAGTGGATGGCGAGCACCAGTTCGAGGTGCTGTCCACCAACGGGGATACCTTCCTGGGGGGTGAGGACTTCGACCTGCGCCTGATCGAGTACCTGGCGGCTGAGTTCAAGAAGGAAAGCGGTATAGATCTGCACAACGACCCGCTGGCCCTGCAGCGCCTCAAGGAAGCTGCCGAGAAGGCCAAGATCGAGCTGTCCAGTTCACAGCAGACCGAGGTGAACCTGCCCTACATCACAGCCGACGCCAGCGGTCCCAAGCACCTGGTGGTGAAGCTGTCACGCTCCAAGCTGGAGTCGCTGGTGGAAGACCTGGTGGAAAAGTCCATCGAACCGGTCAAGATTGCACTGCAGGATGCCAGCCTCAGCCCCAGCGAGATCGATGAAGTGATCCTGGTGGGCGGCCAGACCCGCATGCCGATGGTGCAGAAGGCGGTGGCCGACTATTTCGGCAAGGAGCCGCGCAGGGACGTCAACCCGGACGAAGCCGTGGCCGTAGGGGCCTCTATCCAGGGCGCGGTACTGGCCGGGGACGTGAAGGACGTGTTGCTGCTGGACGTGACCCCGCTGACCCTGGGTATCGAGACCATGGGCGGTGTGGCCACCCCGCTGATCGAGAAGAACACCACGATTCCCACCAAGAAGTCGCAGATCTTCTCTACTGCCGATGACAACCAGGTGGCGGTAACCATCCATGTGGTGCAGGGCGAGCGCAAGCAGGCGGCCCAGAACAAGTCCCTGGGTCGTTTCGACCTGGCCGACATTCCGCCGGCACCCCGCGGTATGCCCCAGATCGAGGTGACATTCGACCTGGACGCCAACGGTATCCTGCACGTGGCGGCCCAGGACAAGGCCACCGGCAAGGAGCAATCCATTCGCATCACCGCCTCCAGCGGTTTGAGCGACGACGAGATCGAGAAGATGGTGGCAGACGCCGAGGTCAATGCCGAAGCGGACGCGAGGTTCGAGGAGCTGGTCGCTGCTCGCAACACCTGTGACGGGCTGGTGCACGCGGCGAAGAAGACCATCGAGGAAGCCGGTGAGCACGCTACTGACGAAGAGAAAGCGGCAATCGAGGCGGCTATCTCCGAGGCGGAGGAAGCGGTCAAGGGTGACGACAAGGAGGCCATCGACGCGGCGGCCACCAAGTTGACTGAAGCGACCAGCCCCGTTGCCCAGAAGATGTACGCGGCTCAGGCGGAACAGGCCCAGGCGGAAGGCGCGGGCGCCGATGCAGGTGCAGGTGCCGAGCAGTCGGGCCCCGCTGATGACGTGGTCGATGCCGAGTTCGAGGAAGTGAAGGACGACAAGAAGTAAACTCTTGCATATAGGGGACAGACCCCGTTTTCGAGGAAAACGGGGTCTGTCCCCGATTCCGGGAAAACGGGGTCTGTCCCCGATTCCTGATTCCCGCTGAAGCGGTGATCTGGTGAGTGAATCCACCGCATCGCAGCTTCAGCGGGATTGGCGTTTATAGAGAACATACAGGACACCGAAAGGTATATGTCAAAACGCGACTATTACGAGATCCTCGGCGTCAGCAAGGGCGCGGAAGAAAAGGACATCAAAAAAGCCTACCGCCGGGTGGCCATGAAGTACCACCCGGACCGCAACCCGGATGACCCTAACGCGGAGGAGAAGTTCAAGGAGGCCACCGAGGCCTACGATGTGCTGATGGACGGCGAGAAGCGCGCGGCCTATGACCAGTTCGGGCACGCCGGTGTAGACCCGAATATGGGTGGCGGGGCCGGCGGCTTCGGCGGCGGCAGCTTCAGCGATATTTTCGGCGACGTGTTCGGCGACATCTTTGGTGGTGGCGGTGGTGGCCGTGGTCGCGGTGGCCCACAGCGCGGCTCCGATCTGCGTTACACCCTCGATATCTCCCTGGAGGACGCGGTCAAGGGCACCACCGTGGAGATCCGCGTGCCCACCCTCACCGCCTGTGACACCTGCGACGGCTCCGGTGCCAAGAAGGGCAGCAAGCCGACCACCTGCGGCACCTGTGGCGGTGCCGGCCAGGTACGCATGCAACAGGGCTTCTTCCAGGTACAGCAGACCTGCCCCACCTGTCGTGGGCGGGGCAAGACGATCAGCGATCCCTGTACCGCCTGCCGAGGGCACGGGCGGGTAGAAAAAACCAAGACCCTGTCGGTCAAGGTGCCGCCGGGGGTGGATACGGGAGACCGAATCCGCCTGTCCGGTGAGGGTGAGGCCGGTCCCGAGGGCGGGCCGCCCGGTGACCTGTTCGTGCAGATGTCGGTAAAACAGCACCCTATTTTTGAAAGGGACGGCAAGCACCTGTATTGTGAGGTACCCATTACCTTCGTCGACGCGGCCCTGGGCGGGGAGCTGGAAGTGCCGACCCTGGATGGCCGGGTGAAACTCAAGATTCCCGCGGAAACCCAGACCGGCAAACTGTTCCGGCTTCGCGGCAAGGGAGTGAAGCCGGTGCGCGGCGGTAGCGTGGGTGACCTGTTGTGCCGCGCGGTGGTGGAGACCCCGGTCAACCTGAGCAAGAAGCAGAAGGAGTTGTTGCACGAGTTCCAGGAGAGCCTGGGAGAGGGCGGTCATCGCCAGTCCCCGCGCCAGAACAGCTGGTTTGAAGGTGTGAAA
>JAACFI010000506.1 GCA_009937575.1 Haliea sp. | reverse complement strand
GGAACCTTTTCGATAGCCTCTTTAATCGCCTCCGGGTTACGACCCGCGGCAATGAATGGCAGTTGATATTCGCGCAGAAACTCAGCGATCAGGCATGCTGTGTAACCGCTGGCACCGTAAAGGACTACAGGATGTTTATCACTCATAACTTTTTCTCCGCTTTACCTTGATAATACAGTCAATTATTGGTTGGCTTGAAAGCACTTGCTTATACAAGTAGCACCTTTCAAGCTCAGAACATTATTTTCGCCATCTTCGATCATGGAGGTGCGCGCGACACCGGTGAAAGTCGCCCCCATCTCCATGTTGCCGAAGGTCAGAGAACCCCACAATTTGGGAATAGAACTCGCCTGATCGGACATCACCATCCTAGCTATGCATACGGCGGACTTCCCCCCCCAAGAGGTGGGGGGGAGGTGCACAACGAGGGTGTCGACCTGGCCACTTTGGGGGGCCTGCGCAGCCTGTGACGGGGCCTGTTAATACTGTTAGTATTCCGGCCAGTATGGAAAAAAAAATAAGTGATCCAAGGCAGGTCCTGAAGGCCACCGCTCCCAAGGCCTCGCGCTCCATGATCTACCGCTCGAGATTGGGGCTACACCAGGGCAGCCAGGCCGACAGTCCGGTGATTTGCGTACAGGCTGCGGCCGGGTATGGCAAGTCCTCGCTACTGCTGCAATGGCGCCGTGAAGCGCTGGAGTCAGGTGCACTGGTTGCCTGGTTGACCCTCGATGAGCACGATTACGGGACCAGCTTCATCGGCGGACTGAATGCCGCCCTCAGTATCGGCAGCGGCACTGGCAAGTTCGTCTACCAACCGCCGGAGTCGGACATCCCCTCCGTGGACGAGATAGAGGCGCTCACGGTCTGGTTGGCAGAGGTGGCGGCGATGGCCGTCGAGGTCGTGTTGATCCTGGACGACGTCCACACTCTCCCGCCGGCGACCGCCAGTGGCTCCCTGCTCTATCTGCTGTTGAATGCGCCGGCCAATCTCAAGGTTATATTGGCCTATCGGCGCCCAATTGCGGCGAATTTCTTCGATCTCCTCGCCAGCGGACGTCTGCAGGAGCTACGGGCAGAAGATCTGGCCCTCAGCCTGGAAGAGACCATCGAGGTGCTGGAGAGCCGACTGGGCAATGCCATCGACCGGGATGCCTGCGTGCGCCTGTACGAATTGACCGAGGGCTGGCCATTCGGTGTCCAACTGGCCGTATCCAGCATCCTCAAGGGAGCCAGGCCACAGGAGGCGATTACCGAGTTTTCGGCCCGCAGCAGCGACCTGCAGCACTACTTCATAGAGAGCCTGGTGGAGCGACTACCGCAGGATGTAGCGACCTTCCTGACCCACATATGCTGCCTGCAACGGGTGCATCCGGATCTCTGCCAGGCGGTCACCGAAAACCCCAACAGCGCCTCCCTGCTGGAGTTCCTGCGTGACGAGACCCCACTGTTTCGCGATGAAACCGGCGGCGACTGGATGCGCATTCATCCCATTGCCCGGGATACCCTCGCCAGTCAGTGCGAGACTGTACCGGCAGAACAGCGCCAGGCTATGCACACCCGTGCCGCGCAATGGCTGGCGGAACACGAGATGTTCGAAGAGGCGGCGGAACACGCCCTATCGGCCGGCGATCGCGAGTTCGCCTACGACCTGATCGAGCGTTGCCTGCATGAAATCGTGGTGCAGGGCAGGGTGTCGCGGGTCATGGACTGGCTGCAGCGGTTGCCGCCGGAAGAGATCGAGCGTCGCCCGCAAATCCGCATCGCCATCGGTTGGGCCCTGGCCCAGAGTGACCGCCATGCGGAGGCCGCCGCACTGGTGGTCCCCCTTCTCGATGACGAGAAAACCAGTTCTGAACTGCGTTGTGAGGCGGCAATGCTGTGCGGAGCGGCTGAATTTTTCACCGATGATCTGGGTCGCGCGCGGGACTACTTCTCGCCCTGGGAGGCGACGGTCACAGACCAGCCCGTGTTCCAGCGCATCCTCGGGACCAACCTCGCCGCGGCACTCGAACTGTTCAATGGCAAACCGCAGAACGCCAACTACCAGATAGAGCGGCTGCAGGATCTGCCCTGGTCACCCGAGATGGCCTACCCCCTGTGCTGGAGTGGCTGGATATCCGGCTTCGCCTACCTGTGGGAGGGGCAGCCCGTGCTGGCGGAAGAGGTGTTACGCCGATCATTGCCCCGGGCGGAAAGCGCCTCCGGTCGGCGCAGCCCCATTGCCGTCATGATTGCAGCGACACTCGCCGCCGTGCTGTGGGAGCGCGAGTTGTTCGACGAGGCCGAGATGCTGCTCGCCGGACGCCTGGACATACTGGAACGCCTCGCGCCCCCGGACGCCATCATCCACGGCTATGTCACCGCCGCGCGATTGGCAGCGGCCAGGGGAGAGCGTGGCAGGGCCCAGGATCTGCTTGAACACCTGCGGGCGATCGGGGACAGCCAGGGCCTGCCCCGAGTGGTTGTAACCAGCCAGTCAGAACTGATCCGCATGGCTTCATTTCGCTATCAGGAATCCACCTGTACCGTGCGCCTGGAGCGGATCCTTGAAGTGGATCGGGCCATGGCTTCATCCTGGGGCGAATTACAGCCCATCGTGGACACACAAATTGCCCTGGCGCGCGTCTATACAGCGATAGCCGGGCACCGCTGGGACATTGCGCTGCCGATATTGGAGGAGATCAGTCCTGTTGCGCAGAAGTTCCGGCTGGTGCGGGAAACCATGCAGTTGCACCTCCTGCTGTCCCTGGCTCGCCAGCAGGAGGGGGAAGATGTCACGGCCCGCCTGCGGGAAGTCGCAAGCCTGACCGAGGCGCGCGGC
>JAACFI010000133.1 GCA_009937575.1 Haliea sp. | reverse complement strand
TCAGGGCACTGTGCCACGACGCTGCTCCAGTTCCAAGCGCACTTCATGTGCCTTCTGTTCGGTTATCGGGTAGGTCGCTACCATCCAGATGGCAATTGCCGAGGAAACCAGGGGAATGGCTATGTCAAACAGGCGCATCAGGAAGATTGTGCTCTCTGTCTGGTTGCCACCCAGCGCCACATCGAATCCGGTGGCATTGAGCAAGACACCGCCAATGCCCAACGCGGCGGCCATGCCAAGTTTTACCACCCACCAGTAGATAGAACCAAACATGCCCTCCCGCCGTTGGTAACTTTCCAGCTCGTCCATGTCACAGACGTCTGCGATCATTGAACCCATAAGCGTGAACAGTCCGCCGAGGCCAAAGGCGATTAATGGCGCCGGTATCAACAGTAGTAAAGGATACTGGGGTGAGTAACAGACCCATTTAAGGGCGTAGCCTGCCATTGAAACCCCGGTGGATACAAAGAAGGCACGCCGTTTGCCTATCTTCGAAGAAAGCCAGCTGATAAAAAAGATCACGCAAAATGTTGCAATAGCGGAAGCCGTGCCGACCCACCCTGCATATTCGGCGCCCAGTGACTGGTCGCCTGCAAAGACATAGTAAATGATAACGTAAGCCTGAAACGAAGCCACCATCATGAAACCGTTGAAGACCAGGAACGTTGCCAGGCAGAGCTTGAGAAACGGAGTGAACTTGAGGGCCGCGGCAAAGCCTCTGAAGAAATCCACGGTACTTTCCAGGAACTTCCTTCTCACCTCATCTAGCGCCTCTGCCGTGAAGCGCTCCGTGAGGAAAATCGCAGGTAGAATTCCTATTGCTACCACGACAACGCCGATGACTATCGCCAATGCTCTTGCGCCGCTTACCAGGTCGTCAAAAAGTACGTCATACTGCATGACCCATAGAAACCATGGTGATATCAGATACGCCAGCTGCCCCATGAAATTCTGCACAGCCATCACCCGCGTACGCTCGTGATAATCCGGTGTCAGTTCATAACCCAGCGCCACCCAGGGCGTTGCGAATACGGTGTAAGCCAGATAGAAAAACAGGGAACCGATGAGAAAGAACCAGAAATAGTAGCTTTCACTCTTTCCATTTGGTAACTGCCAAAGCAGGGCAAAAACCACGCCGACGGCGATTGCACCCAAAAAAATGTAGGGCCTGCGTCGTCCCCAGCGTGATTTGGTGTGATCAGAGATATAGCCCATCAGTGGGTCAGTGAACGCGTCGATCAATCTCGGCAGTGCGCCCAGTAATCCCACCAGGGCAGGATTCATTCCCAGGCCGAGGTTGAGAACGATGGTCATCCCGCCTATTGCTGCCGCGAGCAGGTTATTTACAAAGGCACCCAGCCCATAGATGATCTTCTTGGGGATCGGTACCCTGTCTTGCGGTAATGTTGCGTAGTGCGCAGCGTGTTCCATCTTGATCCTTGTCGTCGTTGGTCACCTCTATTAGGGTCAACTTCGACGATATTAATTTATATTTGTATTCCAGATTTTCGATAGCTGGGCATAGCTGTGCAAGCACAATACGCTAAACAGGACTACTGTTGCGATTAGGGTGGTACTTCCTCCGCTTGCCTGGCGTCTGTATGGTGCCCACCGCTTTTCAATGCTTGTACACAACCGCGTAGACCGGGATGCTCAGTTCGCACGATTGCCAAAGGCACCGTGTTATTAAACTCCCTGAATCGGCCCTTGTCCTGGAAGCGCTCGCGGAACATATCCTGATCCAGGAGGTCTGGAATTCTTGGCAGTATACCGCCCGAAAGGTAGACGCCGTCAGCCGCCCCAGTCATCAGAGCGACATCGCCGGCAAACGAGGCCAGAATGGCGTAAAAGTCCGTAACCGCGCGTCGGCAGTACGGGTCATCCGCCTGGGCGCCGGCGGTTACCTCGGGGGCTGGAAGTTCCCTGCAGTGGCCATCCAGCCGGCAATTCGCCCAGTACAGGTTGGCGAGACCAGGTCCGGACAGTACCCTCTCTGCTGATACCCTGTGGTAGCGTTCCCAAAGCACTTTCAACAGGTCAGACTCGTGCTCATCGACGGGAGCAAACGCCACGTGGCCCGCCTCTGAAGGAAGAATATCCCCGGATGGCATCAGCGCAGATACACCCAGGCCTGTGCCCGGTCCTACCACAGCCTTCACTCTACCTCCACGGGGCCGGGGGTCTCCAAGCCATTGCAATTCAGACCCGTCGAGTCCATCAATACTGAGAACCTGCGCGCTGAAATCGTTTATCACCTGTAAGGTGACGTCCAGAGAGACCGCCAATTCCTCCTTGCTGAACGCCCAGTGGTTGTTGGGCAGGTCGATCGAATCCTCCTCCACCGGCCCTGCCACGGCGAGGCAAATTTTATCGACTCGCGTCACGTCGCTGCGTTGCATATAAGTGCGAATGGCGTCTACCAGGAACGGGAAATCCGCACATGGGAACACCTCGATACCCAATAGTTCATCTTTATTATTTTCGACGTAGGCAAACCTGGCGTTGGTGCCGCCTATGTCCGCGACGATCTGCAAGTGGGTTTCCATAGTTCCATCCCTGTAGCCCAGGGCGCGTCACTCAGTAAGCTAAACCAAAGCCGTAGGGGAACAGCGGATCGTAACCCTCGTCGCCGACATTGTTTCTATCGTCGGGGTCTTTGGGCCAGGAGAAAGAAAGCTTGCCGCTAAAGTCCTCATCCCCGAACAAAACGTCCGCTACACCCTGGCCCTCCGAGCCCGGTAGCCAGGCTGCCACGAATGCCGAAGAGGCATCGAGTTCCCTGTTAATGACCAGGGGCCGGCCGGAAATCAATAGGGTGATCACGGGGATGCCCTTTGAGGTAATATTTTTGATGACCTCAAGATCTTCCGGATGCAAATCGGCCAATATCATGGTATCGCCATAGGGCTCGAGCACTTTCAGTAGCCCATTTATCTGCGAGCCTGCCTGCACGATGACGTCCTCGCCAGTGCGTATGTCCCCCATACCCTCGGCGTAGGGCGTCTCCCCGATAACGACGATCGCCACGTCATGCTGGTGCGGGTCTGCCTCTTTACCGCTGCCGTCCGCGCTCAGTTCTGCGTGCGGGGCGACCTGTTTGATGCCCTCCCAGATCGAAGTCCCACCGACAACAAATTCATTGCCGCTGGTTCCCTGCCATGCTATCGAAAAACCACCGCACTGGTGTCCGGTGTTGTCCGCGTTCTTGCCGGCAACCAGGATTTTCCGGTCCTTGGCCAGCGGCAGTATGGAATCCTCGTTTTTCAGTAACACCAGTGACTTGCGCACGGCCTCGCGGGCCACCTCCCGGTGCTCATTGGAGCCGAAACTGGTGTGATTCGACCAGTAGCGCTCTGCCGGGCGGGGTTTGTCAAACAGGCCAAAGGCGTATTTAACCCTGAGTATGCGCCTCACCGCATCGTCGATGCGTTCCATGGGCACAGTGCCGCTGACCACGTGGTGGCTGAGGTGCTTAATGAAAGGCTGCCAGTGCTCGGACACCATGAACATATCAATGCCCGCGTTCACGCCCATGGCAACGGCGTCGTAATAACTTTCGGAAAGGTAGTCGATACCATCCCAGTCAGAAATCACAAAGCCGTCAAACTGCATTCTTTCCTTGAGCACATAATTCACCAGGTATTTGTGCCCGTGACACTTATCACCGTTCCAGCTGTTGAAAGACACCATCACCGTCAATGCACCTGCATCGATGGCCGGGTAATAGGGTGCGATATGCAGTCTTTCCAGCTCATCCTCGCTGAGAGTGGTTTCACCCTGGTCGATACCGTCGGTGGTGCCGCCGTCACCCACCCAGTGCTTGACGCAGGACACGACGCTGTCAGTGCCCAGGTCACCCTGCAGCCCGCTGACAAATCTGCCCGCATAGGCGCAGACAATGGCCGGGTCTTCCGAATAGCTCTCGTAGGTGCGTCCCCATTGGCTGTTTCGCGCCACGGCCAGGGTTGGCGCGAAGGTCCAGTCTACACCAGCGGCGAGAATTTCCCTCGCAGAAACCCTGGCGACTCGCTCCAACAGATCCGGGTCGTTTGCCGCTCCCAGGCCAATGTTGTGTGGAAAAATCGTCGCGCCGGTCACGTTATTATTGCCGTGAATAGCGTCGACGCCGTAGATGATCGGAATGGGCAGGTGCCCCTCGTCGGTTTCCACAGATGCGGCCCAGTAGGCGTCATTCATCATCACCCATTCCTGTAACTGGTTGTCTCCCGGGCACGAACCGCCGCCACTCAGCACGGAGCCGATATGCCACTCCTTGACCTCTTCAGGCGTAATGGCCATACGTTCGGTCTGCACCATCTGGCCGATCTTCTGGGCCAGAGTCATTCTGCGTATCAGAGTCTCCACTTGCCCAGTGATATCTGAATTCATTATTGCGCCGCCTGTGGCCGCCGAAATTATCTTGCTCATAGTATTCATGCTTCGGGTAAATTGACAGTACTGTTAATTAAATGGATATTTTGGGAGGCAGTAGCCCGGTTTTACATCAACTGCTCAAGAGACCACCAGTATCGCCTCCAACTCCTCCAGCGACTTACCCCGTGTTTCCGGGAGTAGTCGCACGATCATCAATAATCCCAACACCGCGAATACGCCATAGATGAAAAAGGTGCCGGCGTTACCCAGGTTTGCCAACTGCCAGGGGAAAAGAAGCTGCACCAGGAAGCTGACTGCGGAATTCACCAATCCTACAAACGAGATGGCGATACCGCGAATGCGGTTGGGGAAGAGTTCAGAGAACAGTACCCACATCACGGGGCCGATGGAAATGGCGAAGCAGGCGACAAAGCCCAGTATGCCCACCAGGATCAACGAGGGGTTGATATTGATTGCGGCGCTGGTCAGTTGTGATTCAAATTCCTGAAACGTGCTGGCGCCCAGTGATTCAATAGCGGCAGACCTGAAGCTTACGTCACTGGTGTAGACCGTTCCCTGTAATGACTCCAGCTGCATTCGGTCGATGGCGGTGGGCAGTGTGGCGACAGCGTCTGGGGATAATGTGTAGGTGGCGGCATTGAAACCCCAGGCAAGCAGCATCATGCAGACCGCGATTCCGGTTACACCAAACAATAACAGAGGCTTTCTGCCCACCCGGTCAATCAGCGCCAGGGCGAACAGGGTGAATACAAGGTTGGTCAGACCTACCAGCACGGCTTGCATGAACGCGGCGTCAGTGCCGATACCCGATTGCTCGAAAATCATCGGTGCATAGAAAAATACCGAGTTGATGCCGGTTATCTGCTGTAGCACCGCCACCGTCAGCCCGATGGCCAGCACCAGGCGCATGGGCTTGCCGAACAGGGCAGCAAGGCGCAGTTGCTCAGACGCATGCACCCGGTCGCTCTCGAGGCTTTCCATGATGGAATCGATTTCTATGCGCGCCTGGTCCGGGTTGCTGACCTGGGCCAGAATTCGCGTGGCCTCCGCCTGCCGGCCCTGCATCATCAGCCAGCGCGGACTCTCGGGCACTAAATAAAGGCAGAAAAAATACAGTATGGCCGGTGCGATCTCCAGACCCAGCATCCAGCGCCAGTTCCACTCACCAAGCCTGAGTGCAGCTGCCCACTCGGCCTCTGACTGGCCGAGTCTGAGGATAAGGTAGTTGGAAAAGAAAGCGATGGAGATGCCGACCACGATGTTCAATTGGTTCAGGGAGACCATCCGGCCACGATCGGCAGCTGGCGAAATCTCTGCGATATACATAGGCGCGATGATCAAGGCCATACCCACACCGAGACCTCCGACGATCCGTGCCGTGACCAGCATTGGGAAGGAAGTGGCCATCGCGGAAGCCAGCGCAGAGACGGCAAACAAAGCTGCCGCCACCTTCAGCACCGGCCTGCGCCCGAACCTGTCACTCAGCGGCCCCGACACCATCATGGCAAAGGTGGCAGCAAGTGCCAGCGACGCCACGGACCAACCCAATTCCAGTTTGCTCAGTGAAAATTCGACCTCGATAAAGCCGACCACACCGGATATTACCGAGGCGTCGAAACCCATGAGGAAGCCGCCGAGTGCGACAATCAGTGCCGTCCTGGTAGTGAAGCCTGCGCCCTGGCTCAGCATGGCTCAGTCTGCAACCTGTGGTGAAGCCACGATCTCGAATTCCGTTCCCAGCTCTGTTTCTGAACTGCCTCCGATCCAGGCATGAAACAGCCCGGGCTCGGTAACCAGTGACATCTTGCGGTTGTAAAAGGCCAGTTCGTCGGTATGCAGATTAAAACTCACCCGTTTACTTTCACCCGGCTTCAGCCTGATTCTGCGGAAGCCCTTGAGCTCCTTAACCGGCCGGGTGACATCGCCGACCAGGTCGCGTACGTAGAGTTGAACGATCTCCTCCGCAGTGCAGTCACCCGTATTGTGTAATGTGGCAGTGATATCAATGTTATCGCCCAGCGCTATATGGGTGGCGGAGGTCTCAATATCCCGATACTCGAATCGCGCATACGACAAGCCATAACCAAACGGGAATAACGGGGTGAATCCGGCGTCGAGGTGAAAGGCGGACATACCAAGAGACGTCTGGGCCGCCTTACCATCGATATCGTCGATGTGCGTTATCGAATCATGGCTGGCAGGTCTGCCGGTGTTTTTTCTTGAGTAATAGATGGGTATCTGTCCCACCAGACGGGGGAAGGTTACCGGTAACTTACCCGATGGCGATTCGATGCCGAACAGAAGGTCTGCGATGGCAGGCCCTCCCATGGTGCCCGGGTGCCAGGCATACAGAAGCGCGGATACCTTATCCGCCACGTTTTGCAGCGTGAGCGGCCTGCCAGCCATTATTACCAGGACCACGGGCGTGCCCGTGGCTGCAATGGCATCGATCAACTGCTCCTGGTTGCCGGGCAGGTCAATCTCCGCACGGCAGTGCGCCTCACCGGAGAGAATGGACTCCTCGCCCATGAACATCAGCACGACATCCGACTCCTCGGCTATTTGAACGGCCTCGTGGAAGCCATCGTGATTCCGGCAGCGGGACGTCTCCATACCACGTGCCCAGCGCACTTCTAAATCTTCTCCGACCAGCTCGTGGATAGCCTGCAAACAGGTATGGCTGTGGTGTGATTCACCGTCGAATACCCAGGTGCCCAGTTGTTCGTAGCCGTCATCGGCGAGGGGTCCGATGACAGCTACTGAGTCCAGTTGCTCTTTGGACAGCGGCAGCGTGGCCTGGTCGTTCTTGAGAAGCACGCAGCTGCGCATGGCTGCGGCCCTGGCCGCCTGCAGGTGCTCCTCGTTGACGCAGCGCGGAAACCTGCCCGGATCGGTGTAGGGATTGTCAAACAGGCCAAGTTGGAACTTGAGTTTCAGAATATGACAGACCATGTTGTCGATCTGCTGCTCATCGACATAATCCTGAGCAATCAATTCGGGTAGATACTCGCGGTACAGGCCGCTGGCCATTTCCATGTCGATACCGGCGTTGACAGCCTCTCGCACGGCGTCCCGATCGTTGGCGGTAAAGCCGTGAACTGTCAGTTCCCGGATCGCATCCCAGTCGCTTACCACAAAACCATTGAAGTCCCATTCCTCGCGCAGGACCTCCTTGAACAGGAATCCATTGCCGGCGGCGGGAACGCCATTGAGATCACTGAAGGACGACATGAAAGTGGCCACCCCCGCATCCAGGGCATCCTTGAAAGGGCGCAGGTAGACATTGCGTAACTCATTTTCGGGAATATTTGCCGTGTTGTAATCCAGGCCACCCTCGACGGCACCATAGCCTGCAAAATGTTTGGCACAGGCCGCGATTGATTCACGGTTTGACAGGCGGTCCCCCTGAAAGCCGCGGACCATCGCCGCACCCAGAACGCCACATAAATACGGATCCTCACCCAGGCTTTCCGCGATTCTACCCCAACGCGGGTCGCGCGTGATGTCGATCATCGGGGCAAAGGTCCAGTTGATGCCGGAGGAGGCGGCCTCAGCGGCTGCAATGGCGGCCCCGCGCTCCACTGCGTCGATATCCCAGCTGGCGGCCTGGCCAAGGGGAATCGGGAATATCGTCTTGAATCCGTGGATGACGTCCCGGCCGATCAGCAGTGGGATACCCAGCCGGCTCTCCAGCATGGCGACACGCTGCAGCTCATTGACTTCCTCGACGTTTACCTCGTTCAATACGGAGCCCACCAGGCCTTCGCGTATTGCCTGGTGCAGCTCATGCGAGCCGCCGTTGACCTGGGTCATCTGGCCGATCTTTTCGGCCAGCGACATCTGAGAAACGAGCTCCCAGGCGCGTTCCTCAGCACTTTTCGCTTGTTCGTTATCTTGCGACATACAAGAGTGTTGAGACATGCCCCCATTACTCCGAAGGTGCGTATTATGTTACTTATCGAGCACTAACAGACCTCTCCGTCTTCACCAGAATGGACAGAGCGCCGGCATTAAGTTGGGCATTATCCAATGGCAGGGGAAAACATGGCTACCGGAATTCGCCTAAGCGGACTTCGATTGAGACGAATCGGACGATTACCGCGTTCTGAAGTGGCTTCATCCCATTCATCGCGCTGGGTGTCCTGCTCACCGCATAAGTATTGTTAAGTGAAGCTGTCACCTGCACTCTCATGGTCAGGTTGAAGTGCCATGTTTCCTTAGTTCCCCAGCTTGAGACAAAGACTCCCTCGACTGGCACACTTTATTTGCGGTGAGTGTCGTCAGTTCATTGGCCGCCATATCTATATCGTTGATATGGCGGCTTTTTTTGTCCAGGGCCTATCAAACGCGATAATTGAAATATTATTGGTCCTGAGCTTCCGGGGGCATGCATCGATGCCGGGGTGTTTTATGTGAGTCAGGTAAGGCGGGATTATCCCTCTTATCGTAAATACGCCCCCGGTTATCGCAAAGCTATTGGGTTCTAATCACCACAGGAGTACTTTTCGAATGCCCACTACCAGTTCGCAGGCCGGATACTTAGTTGGTCGCGGCTAAATAATTCTTATAGTTGGAGATTCAAGATAATGATAAACCGAACCGTTAGACCTCTTGCAGCAGCTGTAGCCCTTGCGAATGCCGGGATGTTGATGCCGGCTCAAGCGCAGACAGATGGCCCGGCTGTTGATGAAGGCCAGGCCGTTGACAGCGGGCTCGTTCTCGAGGAAGTCATTGTTACCGGTATCCGCTCTTCCCTGAGGGCCGCAGCGGATCTCAAGCGCGACTCCCAGGGGGTGGTGGATGCCATCACGGCTGAGGACATGGGTAAATTCCCGGATACCAACCTGGCCGAGTCCTTGCAGCGTGTTACCGGCGTGTCGATTGACAGGGTGAATGGTGAGGGTTCAAAAGTTACCGTGCGTGGCTTCGGTCCGGATTTCAACCAGATAACGCTCAATGGCCGCTTGATGCCTGCTGCCAACCTGGAAGATACCGCGGCGTCTCCATCCCGCTCTTTCGACTTTGCCCAGTTGTCATCCGATGCGGTATCGGCAGTGGAGGTCTACAAGACGGGTAAGGCCCGGCTGGCCAGCGGTGGTCTCGGTTCCACCATTAATATCCAGACGCTGCGCCCACTCGATGTACCTGGCTTGACTGCAAGCCTTGGTGTAGGTGGACTGCACGACACCACCAACGAAGAGGGCGATGACGTCACCCCGGATGTTTCGGGGATATACAGTAACTCCTTCTTTGACGACACTGTGGGCATTGCGATCAACGGCAGCTACCAGGAGCGCGATAGCGGTATCAGGACCGGTGAGACCTCCTCTGGCTGGAATACCTTCATATCCGATGGCACCGAGTACCAGGATTACGCCAATGCACCCCAGGCAGGCGATGTGGTCGGTATCGCACAAAACTTTCTGTACACCCTGCAGGACGTAGAGCAAAAGCGCACCAATTACCAACTGGCCCTGCAGTGGGAGCCGATTGAAAACCTCAGGGCAACCCTGGACTATACCTATTCCGAATTCGAGATCGAGCAGCATCGCCAGGAGCTGTCGGCCTGGTTCGGTGGCGGAGCTTCCGACGGTGGTGAATTCTCCGGAAGCAATATCAAATCACCGCTCATCTTCAGGGGCACAGAAGGTGCCGACGTGGCAATGGCGGTGGGTGACTGGGGCCGCAAAACCGAGACGGATTCCACCGGCTTCAACCTGGTCTGGGAACCCACCGATAATCTGACCCTGGCATTTGATTACCACGATTCCACCGCAGAAGCCGAACCCAAGGATGATCAAGGCAGCAACAATGTTGTCACCGCCGCAGCATTTACCCGCGCTAGCACCACCATGCGCTATGGGCCCGATATGGCCAAGATGCTGTTTGACACAACCACCGGCCAGCCTGCCACCCTGGATGAAATCATTGGCTCCGGTAACAGTTTCCGCAACTCCTACATGAAGACCGATATCGAGCAGACCCGCCTGGACGGCACCTTCCGCTTCGATGAGCCTTTGATGGGGCTGGAAAGTATTGATTTCGGCCTGAATCACGCCGATATCGACAATCGTTCGGCCTTCGCCGCGGTACAGGGCGGGGATTGGGGTTCCTTTGGCTACACCGGCCACAGTTCCGGCGGTGACTGGAATGCTCCGGCGGGCGACGGTGATGGCAATTTCGATAATAATGCCTTCACCCGCGGCAATCTGCCGGGCGAATTTGATGAGCTAGGTGGAGCGAACGTCAACTCCTGGTATTACGACGTGAACTACAGTCTGTTCACCCGTGATGTCAGGGCTTTCTACGATGCCAACCCACAACTGGCCGGAGGGCAGCCGCTGAATGCATGGTCGGATTGCCGCGACGGCAGGCTCTGCGCCCCCTCGCAGTACACGGATGACCGGCGCCTGAGCGAGGAGCAGAATGCCGCCTACTTCCAGTTGAATTTCCACTGGGACTGGAATGATATGCCCACGAATCTGCATATCGGTTTGCGTTACGATGATACCGATGTAGACTCCTCGTCCCTGGCGCCAAATTACAACTCCCTGTTGTGGCTAACAGGCAACGAACTGCAGCTGCAGGCAGAGGGGGGCACCTTCTTCAGCGGCGAGGGCAGTTACGATTACTGGCTGCCGAATATAGACTTCGATATCGAAGTGATACCCGACGTGGTGCTGCGGGCTTCCTACAGTGAGACCATTTCCCGACCTGATTACGACGACCTGCAGGCCGGTCGCACCGTTGCCTCGCAAGCCCGGACGGACGTAGCCAGCACCGGCAGGGGTGGTGATCCCAACCTGGAACCGTTTGAGTCGGAAAACTTTGACTTCTCCGCTGAATGGTATTACGACGAGGGGAGCTATGTTTCGGTAGGTTACTACTTGAAGAAAGTGGACAACTTTATCGGC
>JAACFI010000132.1 GCA_009937575.1 Haliea sp. | reverse complement strand
ATCAACCAGGACTCGGTAGGTGACCTGGTGCCCAGCGGACGCGGCGGCTTCATCCCCTCCATCGATACCACGGAACTGAACACCCAGGTGCTGGTGGGCAACGGTGAAACCGTGGTGCTCGGCGGCGTATTCAAGACCGAGAAGCTGGAAACCATCAATAAGGTGCCGTTCTTCGGCGACATTCCCTATATCGGTGCGTTCTTCCGCAGTGAATCCACGTCGAATACCAAAACGGAAACCCTTATTTTCATCACGCCGCGCATCCTCGCCGACACCCTGCTCGACTAGGGATAAACCAGACACAACATGCCGGCCCTGCACAGAGTCTTTCTGGTCGGCCCCATGGGGGCCGGCAAGACCACCATTGGCAAGTACCTGGCACAGCAGCTGAAGTTGCGTTTCGCCGATACCGATTCCGAGATCGAGGCGCGCACCGGGGCCGACATTCCCTGGATATTCGACGTGGAGGGCGAGCAGGGTTTTCGCGACCGGGAGCAGAAGGTCCTGGAGGAGATGACCCAGTGGGACGATGTGGTGCTCGCCACTGGCGGTGGTGTGGTACTGCGACCGGAGAATCGCCGGGCGCTGGCGGGCCGCGGTTTCGTGGTCTATCTATACGCGACAGTGGACGAACAGGTGCGACGGACCCGCCGCGATCGGCAGCGGCCACTGCTGCAGGATGGTGACCCGGAGCAGGTACTGCGGGAGCTGATGGCGGTGCGCGACCCCCTGTACCGGGAAATCGCTGATCACATCATCGAGACTGACAGCTGCAGCCCCAAGACCGTGGCCCAGCGATTGGTACGAGAGCTGCTGGCCCAGTCATGAGCTGAGGCTCACTCGGGCCTGGAAAGAAAGACATCGGCGCCACCGGCGCGTTATCATTGCCCTCCCTGCTAGTTTACCGTGAGGAAATGCCGTGTCCCTGTTGATGCATACCCTGCACGTGGAACTGGGTGAGCGCAGCTACCCGGTTTATATCGGGCGAGACCTGCTGTCTGACAGCGTCCTGCTGGGACAGCATATCCGTGGGTCCCAGGTGGTCATTGTCAGTAATGACAAGGTGGCGCCGCTCTACCTGGACCGGGTCAGGGCCGGTCTCGGGGATCGCGGCCTGGTGACCGAGGTGGTGCTGCCTGACGGCGAGCAATATAAGACACTGGCCACCCTGGCGGAAATTTTCGACCAGGTGATGGCGGATAATCACAACCGCACTACCACCTTCATCGCTGTCGGTGGCGGCGTGGTGGGAGATATCACCGGGTTTGCCGCCGCCTGTTACCAGCGCGGGGTGAATTTCGTACAGGTACCTACCACCCTGCTGGCCCAGGTAGATTCTTCTGTCGGCGGCAAGACGGCGGTAAATCACCCCCTCGGCAAAAACATGATTGGTGCCTTTTACCAGCCCGCCGCGGTACTGATTGACACCAATACCCTGCACACCCTGCCCCCGCGGGAATTGTCGGCGGGGCTCGCCGAGGTGGTCAAATACGGGCTGATCTGCGACGAGCCGTTTTATCGCTGGCTGCAGGAGCAGATGCCGCGCCTGATGGCCAGGGAGGAAGCGGCACTGGCCGAGGCTATCGAACGCAGTTGCAGCAACAAGGCCAGGGTGGTGGCCGCCGACGAGCGCGAGGGGGGAATCCGCGCTATCCTCAACCTGGGACATACCTTCGGCCACGCCATCGAGGCTGCCCAGGGCTACGGTCAGTGGCTGCACGGAGAGGCGGTGGCGACGGGAATGTTGCTGGCGCTGGAACTGTCTGCCCGCCGGGGACATATCCCCGACCACGAGGTGGCGTCGCTGCGCCGTTTGCTGGCGGATATGCACCTGCCAGTGGACGCGCCTGCCGATATGACCGCCGCGGACTTCCTGGAGTACATGGCCCGGGACAAGAAGGTGGTGGACGGCCGACTGCGACTGGTATTGCTGGATGCAGTCGGGGAGGCCCGTATCGTCGATAACGTCACCGAAAACGAGTTGATGGATCTTCTGGACGGGACCGGTTCGGCCGCCTGAGGGGTAGCTCGTCTGTGGTTTGTCCACCACTGGCCATGCGTGTAAAATAGCCAGCCCCATTTTGCCCGGGCACAGTCCTGGCGCCGGGTGTTTTCGAGTTAACTAGCTGTTTTTATTGATTATTCTGGACTGATTATGAGCGCAGGCCTGTTTAGACCTGAAGAATTCCGCGACAATTGCGGATTCGGACTGATTGCCCACACCTCGGGTGACGCGAGTCACCGCCTGCTGCAGACTGCCATCGAGTCCCTGACCTGCATGACCCACCGGGGCGGTATCGCCGCCGATGGAAAAACCGGAGACGGCTGCGGCCTGCTCATGCAGATGCCGGATCAGTTCATCCGCACCCTGGCCCGGGAGTGTTTCGGGGCTGAATTGAGTGAACACTACGGTGTCGGGCAGATTTTCCTCAGTACTGATCCCGAGCGGGCGGCAAAGGAGCGCGCCAATACCGAAAAGGCGCTGACTGGCCAGGGCCTGAAAGTGCTGGGATGGCGGGTCGTGCCCGCCGACAGCTCGGTCTGCGGTGAAATCGCCCTGGATACCCTGCCGGTGATCGAGCAGGTATTCATCGATGCCGGCGATTGCTCGGAACAGGCCCTGAGTACCAAATTGTTCGTGGCCCGGCGCAAGGCTGAAATGGCCAATGAAGGCGACGAGGACTACTACATCTGCAGCCTGTCGGGGCGGGTGATTTCATACAAGGGCCTGGTTATGCCGGTGGACCTGCCGCGTTTCTACCTGGACCTGGACGATAAGCGGCTGGAGACCGCTATCTGTGTATTCCACCAACGCTTCTCTACCAATACCATGCCGCGCTGGCCGCTGGCGCAGCCTTTCCGCCTGTTGGCCCACAATGGTGAAATCAATACCATCGAGGGCAACCGCAACTGGGCAGAGGCCCGCACTGCGCGGTTCAGGAGCGAACTGCTGCCCGATATTACGGATATCGCCCCGCTGGTGAACCGCACCGGCTCGGATTCCTCCAGCCTGGATAATATGCTGGACGTCCTGCTGACCGGTGGTGTTGATATGGCCCGGGCCCTGCGCATGCTGGTACCCCCTGCCTGGCAGAACATCGAGTCGATGGACCCGGACCTGAAGGCTTTTTACGAATACCATTCGATGCACATGGAGCCCTGGGATGGGCCGGCTGGCATCGTACTCACCGACGGCCGCTACGCGGTGTGCCTGCTGGACCGCAACGGCTTGAGGCCGGCCCGCTGGGTTAAGACCAAGGACGGCTTCATCACTCTGGCTTCGGAGATCGGTACCCATGGTTACCGCAGCGAGGATGTGATTGCCAAGGGCCGGGTCGGCCCGGGGCAGATCCTGATGGTGGACACCCACACCGGCGAGTTGCTGCAGACCGAGGACATTGACAATGCCCTGAAAGCCAGACAGCCCTACAAGCGCTGGTTGAAGGAAAAGGCCCAGCGTATCGAGGGCACCTTCGGCGGGGAGATGACCCCGGGCATCGAGACCAGTGAACTCAATACCTATATGAAGATGTTCCAGGTCAGTTTCGAGGAGCGCGACCAGGTGCTGCGCCCGCTGGCGGAATCCGGCAATGAGGCGGTGGGCTCGATGGGAGACGACACCCCGATGGCGGTGCTGTCGCGTCGCGAGCGCTCCCTGTACGATTACTTCCGGCAGAAATTCGCCCAGGTGACCAACCCGCCCATCGATCCCCTGCGTGAAACCATCGTCATGTCGCTGGAGACTGACCTCGGCGGGGAGAAGAATGTTTTCCAGGAGGGGCCTGAGCACGCCGACCGGGTCATATTGTCTTCCCCGGTCCTGTCACAGGGCAAGTTCACCACCTTGCGGCAGCTGGATCGCCCGGGATTTTTGGTCAGGGAAATTGACTGCACCTACGACCCGTCAGCAAAAGGCCTGCAGCAGGCCATCACAGATATGATCAGCTGCGCGGAGCACGCGGTGCGCGACAACGCCACCATCCTGATCCTGTCGGACCGGGCCATCGAACGCGACCGTCTGCCCATCCACAGCCTGCTGGCGACCGGCGCGCTGCACCATCACCTGATTCGCCAGGGCTTGCGCATTGACGCCAATATCGTGGTGGAATCCGCAAGTGCCCGGGATTCACACCAGATCGCCTGTCTGCTGGGCTTCGGTGCCACTGCTGTCTATCCCTACCTGGCCTACAGCGTGCTGGATGAATTGATCCGCCACGGCGAGGTGCTGGGGGAACCCAGCGCCTGTTACAAGAATTATCGCAAGGGTATCAACAAGGGCCTGCTGAAAATCATGTCCAAGATGGGTATTTCGGCGGTGAGTTCCTATCGCGGTGCCCAGCTGTTCGAGGCAGTGGGACTCTCACGTGAAGTGGTTGATGTCGCCTTCTGCGGCGTCGCCTCGCGGATCGAGGGCAGCGGTTTTGCCGAACTGGAGCAGGAGCAGAAGTCCCTGGCCACCCGGGCCTGGTCACAGCGCAAGACCATCGAGCAGGGCGGCCTGTTGAAATATGTGCATGGTCAGGAGTACCACGCGTTCAACCCGGACGTGGTGATGTCCCTGCAGCAGGCGGTGGCCAGCGGAGAATACGCGGACTACCAGCGCTATGCGGCGCTGGTCAACGAACGCCCTGTGGCCGCCCTGCGAGACCTGATGCGCCCTGTGGAAGCTGCCGAGCCCCTGCCCCTGGACCATGTGGAACCGATTGAGAATATCCTGCCGCGCTTCGATTCGGCGGGTATGTCCCTGGGGGCACTGAGCCCGGAAGCCCACCAGGCGCTGGCCGCTGCGATGAACCGCATCGGGGCCCGCTCCAACTCTGGTGAGGGTGGTGAAGATCCCGAGCGCTACGGTACCGAGCGGGTCTCCAAGATCAAGCAGATCGCGTCGGGCCGTTTCGGCGTGACGCCCCACTACCTGGTGAATGCAGAAGTATTGCAGATCAAGGTCGCCCAGGGTGCCAAGCCCGGGGAGGGCGGCCAGCTGCCAGGGGGCAAGGTGAATGACCTGATCGCCAGGCTGCGCTACTCGGTGCCCGGCGTCACCCTGATCTCTCCACCGCCGCACCATGACATCTATTCCATCGAGGACCTGGCCCAGCTGATTTTTGACCTCAAGCAGGTCAATCCCAAGGCGCTGGTTTCCGTCAAACTGGTATCGGAGCCGGGGGTTGGCACCATTGCCGCAGGCGTCGCCAAGGCCTATGCGGATCTGATTACTATCTCCGGCTACGACGGTGGCACCGCTGCCAGCCCGCTCACCTCTATCCGCTATGCCGGCTCACCCTTCGAGCTGGGTCTGGCGGAAGTACAGCAGACCCTGCGGGGCAACAACCTGCGCGGCGCCATCCGGTTGCAGGCGGACGGTGGCCTCAAGACCGGGCTGGACGTGATCAAGGCAGCAATTCTCGGTGCCGAGAGTTTCGGGTTCGGCACCGCGCCCATGGTGGCGCTGGGCTGCAAATACCTGCGCATCTGTCACCTCAACAACTGTGCGACGGGTGTCGCCACCCAGAATCAGAAACTGCGGGATGACCACTTCAACGGCACCGTGGACATGGTGGTGAATTTTTTCACCTATGTCGCCATGGAGACCCGGGAATGGCTGGCGCGGCTGGGGGTACAATCCCTGGAACAACTGATCGGTCGCACCGACCTGCTGGAATGCCTGCCGGGTACTACCGACAAGCAGTCACGCCTGGACCTGAGTCCTATCCTGCACAAGGATGAGGCCGCCGAGGGCCAGCCCGAATTCTGCCAGGTAGCCTCCAACGACCCTTTCGATAAGGGGGAGAAGGCGGAGGAAATGGTCGCTGCAACACTGGCGGCCATCGAGGCGAAGAGCGGTGGAGAATTCTCTTTCGAGGTGACCAACTGCGACCGCTCCATCGGCGCCCGCATGTCCGGGGAAATTGCCCGTCGCTACGGTAATACCGGTATGGAGGACAAGCCCATCGTGCTGCGCCTGACTGGTACTGCGGGTCAGAGTTTCGGTGTATGGAATGCCGGCGGCCTGCACCTGTACCTGGAAGGGGATTCCAACGACTACGTGGGGAAGGGCATGGCCGGCGGCAAGCTGGTGATATACCCGCCGCGCAACAGTGAATTCAAGTCACAGGAGACCGCCATCATCGGCAATACCTGCCTCTACGGGGCGACTGGCGGCCGCCTGTTTGCTGCCGGGATCGCAGGCGAACGCTTCGGCGTACGCAACAGCGGTAGCCACGCGGTGGTGGAAGGTGCCGGGGATCACTGCTGCGAATATATGACCGGTGGCACCATCACCGTACTCGGCCCCACCGGGGTAAACTTCGGTGCGGGTA
Source organism: Haliea sp. (assembly GCA_009937575.1). Taxonomy (GTDB): domain Bacteria; phylum Pseudomonadota; class Gammaproteobacteria; order Pseudomonadales; family Halieaceae; genus JAACFI01. Next base: position 5,026 of record JAACFI010000132.1, on the reverse strand, counting down.
TGACCGGCGGTTTCGCCTACGTGCTGGACCAGGGCCGCAGCTTCATCGACAAGTACAATAGCGAACTGGTGGAGATCCACCGGGTCAGTGCCGAGTACATGGAGCCCTACCGCAACCACCTGCGAAATAATATCAGCGAGTTCGTAGAAGAGACGGGCTCGGAGTGGGGTGCACACCTGTTGGATAATTTCGCCGATTACGTCGGTAAATTCTGGCTGGTCAAGCCCAAGGCGGCTGACCTGGATAGGCTGTTGTCGCGTCTGCGCAACACCGACTAGGTCGGGAGATCGGGAATAAATTATGAGCAAGCGACTGTCGAACAATTTCCAGTTCATTGATGTGGGACGGGGTGACCCGGACAAAAGGACCCTGCAGTCCCGCAAGACCGAGTACGTGGAAATCTACAACCCGTTCACCCGGGACCAGGTGGCGGAACAGTCCCATCGTTGTCTCGAGTGCGGCAACCCTTACTGTGAGTGGAAGTGCCCGGTGCACAACTTCATTCCCAACTGGCTGAAACTGGTGGCGGAGGGCAACCTGTTCGAGGCGGCGGAGCTGAGCCACCAGACCAATACACTGCCGGAAGTCTGCGGCCGGGTATGTCCCCAGGACCGACTGTGCGAGGGGGCCTGCACCCTGAACGACGGTTTCGGCGCGGTCACGATTGGCGCCTCGGAGAAGTACATCACCGATACGGCCCTGGCCATGGGATGGCGCCCGGACCTGTCCGGGGTGATCCCGACGGACAAGAAGGTCGCCATCATCGGCGCGGGTCCGGCGGGACTGGGCTGCGCGGATATCCTGGCGCGCAACGGCGTCAAGCCGGTGGTATTCGACCGCTACCCCGAAATCGGCGGCCTGCTGACCTTCGGCATTCCCGAGTTCAAGCTGGAGAAGCAGGTGATGACCCGGCGTCGGGAGGTGTTCGAAGGTATGGGAATCGAGTTCCGCCTCAATACGGATGTCGGCACCGATATCAGCGTCCAGGAGATCATGGATGAGTACGACGCCGTGTTCCTGGGCATGGGCACCTACACCTATATGCGCGGCGGCTTCCCCGGCGAAGACCTGCCCGGCGTTTACGAGGCCCTGCCCTACCTTATCGGTAGCGTGAATCACAACCTGGGTTTCCAACAGGATCCCGAGGCCTATGTCAACCTGAAGGGCAAGCGAGTGGTGGTGCTGGGTGGAGGTGATACCGCCATGGACTGTGTGCGAACGGCGGTTCGCCAGCAGGCGGAAAAGGTCATCTGTGCCTATCGGCGGGACGAGGTCAATATGCCCGGCTCCCGTCGGGAAGTGAAGAACGCGCGGGAAGAGGGCGTTGAGTTTCTGTTCAACCGGCAGCCCATCGAGGTGGTGGAATACTTTGGCCAGGCCTGTGGCGTGAAGATGGTGGAAACCGAGCTGGGCGAGCCAGATACGGACGGACGCCGCCGCCCACAGCCGATCCCCGGCAGCGAGGAAGTTGTGGAAGCGGATGCGGTGATCATCGCGTTCGGATTCCAGCCCAACCCGCCCGCATGGTTTGACGATATCAGCGTCGAAACCAATGACTGGGACGGTGTGATCGCCGAGGAAGAGCAGGCCTTCAAGTTCCAGACCACCAACCCGAAGGTATTCGCCGGCGGTGATATGGTGCGCGGCTCCGATCTTGTGGTTACCGCCATCTGGGAAGGTCGTCAGGCGGCTGAGGGTATCCTCGATTACCTGGAAGTCTGACGCTGTACCTAGAACCTGGAAAAAGAGCCAAACCGCATGACTGAATTGAAGAACGACCGTTTCCTGCGCGCCCTGCTGCGCCGACCGGTGGATCGCACCCCGGTGTGGATGATGCGCCAGGCCGGGCGCTACCTGCCGGAATATCGGGCGACCCGCAAGGAGGCCGGCTCTTTCCTGGACCTGTGCAAGAACGCGGAACTGGCCTGCGAGGTCACCATGCAACCCCTGCGCCGCTATCCCATGGATGCGGCCATCCTGTTCTCGGACATTCTCACCGTACCCGACGCCCTGGGGTTGGGGCTCTATTTCGAGGAGGGCGAGGGGCCGCGTTTTCGCAAGACTGTGCGCAGTACCGCTGACCTGGAGGGTCTTAACAGTATTGTCGCGGATGACGACCTGGGCTATGTGATGAATGCGCTGCGTACCATTCGCCGGGAGCTGAATGGCCAGGTACCCCTCATTGGTTTTTCCGGCAGTCCCTGGACACTGGCCACCTACATGGTGGAGGGCGGCTCCTCTAAGGATTTCGTCAATATCAAGACCATGGCCTATGACCAGCCGGAACTGATGCACCAGTTGCTGTCCCTTCTGGCCGACGCGGTGGCTGATTACCTGTCCGCCCAGGTGCGCGCCGGCGCCCAGGCCCTGCAGATTTTTGATACCTGGGGTGGGAGTCTCAGTGCTGCGGGCTACAAGGAGTTCTCACTCAAGTATATGCAGCGTGTTATCTCCCGCCTGCCGGCGGAGGCGGAGGGGCGCAAGCTGCCGGTGATCGTATTTACCAAGGGTGGTGGCCAGTGGTTGAATGCTATCGCCGAAAGCGGTGCCCAGGCGGTGGGGATCGACTGGACCACCGATATCGCCGTGGCCCGGGACCTGGTGGGTAACCGGGTGGCCCTGCAGGGTAATATGGATCCCAGTATGCTGTTTGCTTCCCCCGCGAAAATTCGCGAGGAAGTGGCATTAATCCTGGCCGGCTACGGCCATGGCAGCGGACATGTGTTCAACCTGGGACACGGTATCACCCCGGGGGTCAATCCTGACCACGTCACCGCATTCGTCGACGCGGTCCAGGAGTTGTCGCCCCAGTATCACCAGGCGGATTAGTCGTTACAGCTGCGCCCCAAACTCATCGCAGCAGAAATCGTGTTCCATCTCCAGCGCCGGCTGGTCTGAAGACGGCCGCCCGACGACCTTCGCCGGCACGCCGGCTACCGTGGTATGCGCAGGTACCTCTTCCAGTACCACACTGCCGGCGCCCACCTTGGCGCCTTCCCCCACGCGGATATTACCCAGGATCTTGGCCCCGGCGCTGATCAGTACCCCGTCGCCGATTTTCGGGTGGCGGTCGCCCTCGTCCTTGCCCGTGCCGCCCAGGGTCACCGACTGCAAAATGGAGACGTTGTTGCCCACCACCGCGGTTTCACCTATCACCAGGCCGGTAGCGTGATCCAGCATAATGCCCTTGCCCATGCGGGCTGCCGGGTGAATGTCCACACCGAACTTGGAAGACATGCGGTTCTGGAAGAACAGGGCCAGGGACTCCCGACCGTGGTTCCACAGCCAGTGTGATACGCGCTGGGTCTGCAGTGAGTGGAAGCCCTTGAAGTACAGGAACGGTATGTACAGCTCATGGCAGGCGGAATCGCGCTCCTCAACCGCTTTGAGGTCGGCGCGCATCGCCTCGCGGATGTCGGCGTCGCTGTCCATTGCCTCCAGCATCACTTCCCGCAACAGCAGGGAAGAGGCCGTGGCACTGTCCAACTGGTTCGCCAGGTGAAAACTCAGAGCCAGCTCCAGTCGTGAGTGGTTCAGGATAGTGGCGTGCAGGAAGCTGGCGAGAATCGGCTCGTCGCTGGCGTGCTTCGACGTCTCCTCGCGGATGCGATCCCAGACTGGATCATTACTTGTCTCTGGCATGGGCCTACCTCGTTATGGACTGCGCACTGTAGCGGATAACGCTTCCCAGGTCACGGTACCTTATGTTCCAGTTTAGCAGTCGTGAACTGCCACAGGGAGTGCCCGCTGTCGCGGTATTTGCGCTCGAACAGGGTAAGCGGCGGTTCTCCATTGACCCTGGAAATGAAACCCCGGCGTCCCGCCAGGTGCATCGCCAGGCCGAACTCCTCGACATACAGCTGCCAGTTGGAGCGCAGGGTGATCTCGCCCCCCAGCTCTACCAGCAGCGGCAGGCTGCCGTGTCCGTGAATGCGTCTCTGCAGGTGCTTGGCCTTGGGCCAGGGATTGGGGTAGAGCAGGTAATGTCTCGCCACCTGCAGCCCGTCCGCCAGCAGCAGCTGCCAGATATCTTCGCAGTCCGCCCTGAGCAGGCAGTAATTGCCCTCGCCACCACCTGTGTGCCTGGCCAGGCGTCGGTCGGATTTGTCCACCCCCACCACCAGGTGGTCGGGAAACGCCCGAGCCAGTAACGCGGTGCTGCGACCGGTGCCGCAGAAGGAGTCGAGCACCAGGGGGCGGGCTTCGCGCTCCAGGCATTCGGTGACAGTCCGGTATGCCGCGCGGCTGTGCTCAGCCACCGGACGGCGGTAGTCTGAGGCAAGGTGCTTGCGCACCGTGGCTGCGAGGCCGGGGTGGGGGTGCTGCTGGTTGCTGGAAACCTGGCGGGAATTGGCTTGCAAGGGCAAATGATTCCATGCTGGTCGCCCTGGTTAAACGACCCTTGTTTGATGTTGGTCACTGCCGCTGCGATGATACGCCCCGATAATCAGTATATCCACCGACGGGAACACAAGATCATGCGCGAGGACCTGCGCCCCTACTGGGTCAAGAAGTGCTACCTGAATTTCAGGCACTGGTACGCAGAGTATTTCCTGCGACCAGAGTGCGAGTACCTGGGCCCCTGGCACACCATCATGAAACCATGGTATGTGTCCATATCGGGCAACAATATCCGTATCGGCCGTTCCTTTACCGCTATCGGCGAGCCTGGCAACAGGGTTGAAATCGGGGTGTGGGGACGGGAGCACGGCAAGGGCCGGGTGGAGATAGGCGATTGCGTATTGATGAGCCCGGGTTCGCGTATCAGTGCCAGCGACGAGGTGGTGCTGGGTGATGGCGTCATGCTGGCCAACGGCGCCTATGTCACGGACTCGGACTGGCACACGATCTACGACCGCACGGTGCGGGCGGAGGAGCCCTCCCCTGTGCATATTGGCCGCAATGTGTGGCTGGGGGATGGGTCGACGGTATTGAAGGGGGTCTCCATCGGTGAAAACTCGGTGGTGGCGGCCCGTGCGGTGGTGACCAGGGATGTGCCGGCCAATGTGGTGGTTGCTGGCAATCC
>JAACFI010000010.1 GCA_009937575.1 Haliea sp. | reverse complement strand
ATATCGAGTTCGGGCATGGTTTGATCCATTGTTTATTGATCGAACGAAGTTCCAAGGTGCGCGGTGCGCACCCTGCGTCCGATCGAAGGACCCGTAGGGTGCGCACCGCGCACCATTTCTTTTACGCTACCCTGTGCTCACCCGACAAGGCGATCTCCAATGCTTTGGGGTACGCGGGCTTACCGCTGGGGGCCCGGGGGACCTCATCGACCACGTGCAATTCCCGCGGGACCTTGTAGCCGGCGATATACTTGCGTGCATCTTCCTGCACCGCATCCAGGGTCAGCTCGGCGTCGCCGCGGCGGGTTACCACCGCGGTCACCTTGCTGCCGAAGCGCTCGTCGGGGGTGGCCACCACCAGGGCGTCGAAGATCGCCGGGTTGGCTTTCAGGGCCTGCTCCACTTCTTCCGGGAACACTTTTTCACCCCCGGTATTGATGCAGTTGGAACCGCGACCGTAGACGGTGATGCTGTTGTCTTCCTCCAGCCGTGCCTCGTCCCCCAGCAGCAACCAGGGCTTGCCGTCCACCTCGACGATGGTTTTCGCGGTCTTTCCCGGGTCATTGTAGTAACCCACCGGGATATAACCACTGCGGGCGAAAATACCCATTTCCCCGGGCTCTACGTGCCGGTGGAGCTCGCCCTCCACGTCGCTGATCACTGACATGAACTCGCTCTTGGTGACATTGCCCAGGCCCTGCCCCTTCTTGCCGCCACCGTCCATACCCATGTTACCGCTTTCGGATGAGCCGAAAGAATTGGTGATAAAGACGTTGGGGAAATGTTGTTTGAACGACTCCTGCTTGCTCTCGGAGAACACCGCGCCGCCGGAGCCCACACTGAAAATGGAGCTCAGGTCCCAGCGATCCAGGTTGGCGTCAAGGGCATCCAGCAGGGGCACCGCCATGGCGTCGCCGACGATGGAGATGGCGTTGACTTTCTCCTTCGCCACGATGTCCCAGACCTCCTCGCCCACCAGGGAGCGGGAGGGATTCAGTACCACCGTGTTACCCGCCAGTAGCTGGATACAGGCGTACCACCAGCAGGCGCCATGCATCAGCGGCGCCAGTGCCATCCCCACGATGGGGAAATCACCGATGCGATCGGCAATCTGCTCGGGCGAGCTGATGGCACCGTCCGGATGGAACCAGCCGCCGCCACCCATGGCGGCGAAGAACACACTCTTGTGAGGCCACATCACCCCCTTGGGCATGCCGGTGGTGCCACCGGTATAGAGGATGAACAGGTCGTCATCGGCCCGTTCGCCGAAATCCCGCTCCGCAGTCTGGCCGTTCATAGCGGACTCGTACTCCACCGAACCGATGGTACCGGGATCCGCGTCGCTCTCATCCTCCACGTAAACCAGGGTTTTCAGGTCGGGTGCCGAATCCAGCACCTCCGCAATATGCGGCGCGAACTCGCGGTTATGAATACAGGCCACCATGTCCGCATTGTCAAAGATATACAGCAGTTCGTCCTGTACATAGCGGTAATTGACGTTGATCGGTACGGCGCGAATCTTGAAGCAGGCCAGCATACCCTCGAGGTATTCATTGCAGTTGTAGAGGTACAGCCCCACGTGGTTCCCGGCCCCCACGCCCTGCTGCGCCAGGTAGTGGGCAAGTTTGTTGGCACGCTCGTCCAACTGGGCGAAGGTGGCCCGCTGGTCGCCACATACCAGGGCATCCCGGGAGGGCACCCTGTCGGCGACGATTTCGTACATATCGGCAATATTGAAGTGACTGGTCACGATGATCTCCTAGGAATTGATCAGGGTTTTTCGGCGCCTACGACCCACATGGAAAAGAACTGGGCACCACCCCCGTAAGCATGGCCCAGGGCCAACTTCGCCCCTTCTACCTGGTGGGCTCCGGCGTCGCCACGCACCTGGCGGGCGGCCTCGGCGAAGCGAATCATGCCGGAGGCGCCGATGGGGTTGGAAGACAGCACGCCGCCGGAGGGGTTCCAGGGGATATCCCCGCCCTCATCCAGCGAGGTAGCGCCTTCCATGGTCAGTTTCCAGCCTTCGCCCTCGGGGGCAAAACCCAGGTTTTCCAGCCACATGGGCTCGTACCAGCTGAAGGGCACGTAAACTTCCGCGCAGTCCAGGTCCCGGCGAGGATCGGTAATGCCCGCCTGCTGGTAGACATCGGCGGCGCAATCGCGCCCGGCCTGGGGGCTAACCTCCTCGCGTCCGGCGTACATGGTGGGCTCCGAACGCATGGCCACCCCGCGGATCCAGGCGGGCGGTTTGGGTGCCTGTTCCGCCAGCTCCTCGTTGGCGATCACCATGGCGCAGGCGCCGTCGGAGGACGGGCAGGACTCCAGGAAGCGGATCGGGTCCCACAGCATGAAGGACTCCTCCACTTCCTGCATGGTGATGTCCGGTTTCTGCAGGTGGGCCAGCGGGTTGCGGGCGCCGTGCAGGCGGTCTTTTACCGCCACCTTGATACCCACGTCATGGGGCGCCTCGGAACGGCGCATGTACTCGCGGATAATAGGCGCGAAGTAGCCGCCGGCACCGGCATTGAGGTGAGTGGAAAAGGGGTGCGGGTTGGACAGGGCCCACATGGCGTTCGACTCGGACTGTTTCTCGAAGGCCACGGTCAACACCCGCTTGAAGCTGCCGCTCTGCACATGGGAGGCCGCCACCAGCGCGGTGGAGCCACCCACGGAGCCCGCGGTGTGTACCCGCAGCATGGGCTTGCCGTTGCAGCCCAGGGCGTCGGTGAGGTAGATCTCGGGCATAATCACACCCTCGAACATGTCCGGTGCCTTGCCGATGATCACCGCCTCGATGTCGTCCCAGGTCAGCCCCGCATCTTGCAGGGCATTGACCGCCGCTTCCCGCACCAGGCCCGCAATGGATACGTCATCGCGCTTGGTGGTGTATTTCGTCTGGCCGATACCGACCACTGCTGCCAGGTTAGCCATCACGCTTTCTCCAATACGGTTACCAGGTTGTGTTGCAGGCAGGGCCCTGAGGTCGCATGGGCGATCCCCCGCTCTGCCTCGCCACTGACGATACGGTCGAACACCTCGCCTACCCGGGACAGGCCAGACGCCATCATCATATTGCCCGCCAGCACGCCTCCGCTGGGGTTGATGCTGGTCTCTTCACCCAGGCCGAGCGCCCTCGTGAGAATAATCTCCTGGTGACTGAAGGGGGCATAGAGTTCCGCCACGTCCACCCTGCCCTGTCCCATACCGGCACCCTCGGCTGCCTGGCGGGTCGACAGCGAGTCGGTGAGGTCCCGCATACCCAGGTTGTGGGTCTCGATGCGGTGATCGATACCGCTGATAACGGCATAGGGTTTACCCCACTCCTCCGCTTTTTCCACCGTGGCGATAATCATCGCGCTGGCGCCGTCCGATACCGGGCAACAGTCCGCCTTGCGCAGGGGCGAGACGTAGGTGTCCTCGGCGAGCACGTCATCGACGCTGACCTCGCCCGCCAGTTGCGCGTGGGGGTTGTTCAGCGCGTTGTTGCGTGAACGGGCCACCACTTCAGCCATATCGCGCTCGCTCACCAGACCCTGGTCCAGCATCTGCCGGGCTTGCAGGGCGGCCAGGGAGATGGCATCGATCCACTGGGGCGCCAGGTAATAGGGATCCAGCTGCTGGGACAGGACGATGGGCAACTCGCCGGGGGACGACTTGCCGAAACCGTACACCAGGGCTGACTCGGCGTGCCCCATGCGGATCTTGAGAATTGATTCATACAGGGCCCAGGCCGCGTCCATCTCCACGTGAGATTCCTTGATGGGTGGCACGGCGCCCAGGGCATCCACCCCGAGAACGAAGGCGAAGGCCGCGCCTTGCAGGTAGTCGCAGCTGCCGGAACAGACAAAGTCCACGTCCTGAGAGTTGGTCAGGCCGGCCTGCTCGAACACACGGCCCAGTACCGGGATGATCAGTTCCACTTCATTGACCGCGCCCGCGTCACTGACCGCGTCGGTCTGCTGGTAGGCAACGATTGCTATATCAGTCATCTGCAGAGCCCTCCCAACCGGTCACCGGCAGTTTACCGATCATCTCCACCGGCACGTCCGGTTCGTCGATCGGCCTGAAATACCTGATATTGTCCATGGCATAATCCCACTCCTCTTCCGGCTTCCACAGCGCCTGCACGCGCTGGCCGATGTGGACGTCCTCGTTGACACACTCGCTGATCAGGTGCAGGAAGGAAATATTGGCACCGTCCGCCACCAGGTTGGCGATGATGTAGGGCGGCTGGATCGGGTTGTTCGGAATCGGGATGGTGACGATGGTGAACGACTGTATGGTCGCCTTGTCCGCGACTTCGACCTCTTCCTCGGTGGGACAGCCGCAGGCTGCACAGGAACCCCGGGGGGGTATATAAACCTGCTGGCAGCTCGGGCAGCGCTGCCCTGTCAGCACCCCCTTCTTGATCTGGTGAAGAAACCGCGCTGCGGCAGCGCCGGCGGTGAAGTTGTACTTGAGATAGACCGGCGCTTCGATGCCGGTGATTACGTCCTGTTCTTCGCTCATTGCCAGTACCTCCTAGGCCAGTTCGAAACAGCGGATATCGGTAATAAAGCCGATGGTTTCATCGGCCCATACGGCCTTCACCCGGGCGCCGGTAGCGACATCACTCTCTGCATTGGCGGCGACGCAGTGGATCATCGGCACGTCGGCCCCGTCCAGCCTGATCATGGCCCAGGCAAATGGCCGGTCCATGGGGTGAGCTTCCCGCGGTTCCTTGACCCAGGCAAAACTGACGATTTCGCCCTCCTGCCCCACTTCGACGAACTCACTGAGTTCCTCTGCGGTATCCGGGTCGTACTCCATGGGGGGCACAACCACACGACCATCGGATGCCTTGATACCCACGATATTGCGGTTCCTGAGTTCGGTCAGAAATCGACCGACCACAGGCCCGACAGACCGGGTGTAGGTGAAACCAAGCTCAAAGCTCTGTTGTAGCACTTCCGGCTGCGACACGGTCACGGCCCTCCTCAACTGCGGATGGATTCAGTCATGGGAGTATCAGGGAGTGGGCGCCGGGCCTCAATGACGGAAAGGATCAAGTGAGTATGACTTTTGAGATCAATAAGCCTGTCCGCCGTTTGAGGGATGCGCGATAGCCCGGGGGCACTGCAAGATTTATCAACAGGTTGCCTTACTTATACCAGACCCGGGAGAAATGCCGTCTCGCGCTGTCGCCCCTCGGCCAAAAAACCGATAATAGGCGTCACTAAACCAGAAGGAGAGACAAGTTATGTCAGTAGCAGCATCGGGATACCTGAGGATCGAGGCCTCGAACGTCGACGCCTGGATGGATTTCGGCACCGACGTGCTGGGCCTGATGGATGCCCGCCGCGAAGACGCCCAGGGCGCGCGTTTCCTGCGCCTGGACGAGCATCCGTTCCGTTTCATGATCGAACCCGGTGATGGTGACCGGCTGATCGCCGCCGGGATGGAGTATCCCACTGCAGCGGCCTGGCAAGCCACCTGCGACGCCCTGGCAGCCGCCGGCCACGAAGTGACTCCCGGGAGCGCGGAACAGGCGAAGCGTCGTTGCGTCACCGCCTTTGCCTCGGTCAAGGATCCCTCGGGCAACCAGCTGGAGTTGTACCACGGCCGCGAACTGGACTACGTGCCCTTCAACTCAGCGGCCGGAGTTCCGGCTTTCGTTAGCAGTTACCAGCAGATAGGCGACCTGGGTTTCGGCCACTTCGTACTGCCGGCGCCTGAAACGGAGGCCACTATAGCGTTCTACACCGACCTCATTGGTACCGGCATCACCGACACCCTGTACCCCCCAGGGATGGAGGGCGTGCAGATCACCTTCATGCACGCCAATAACCCGCGCCAGCACTCCCTCGCCCTGTTCAACGGCCCCCACCCCGCCGGGGTTGTTCACATTATGGTGGAAGTGGAAACCATGGACGAGTTGGGCAGGTGCATGGACCGGGCAAAGGCCGCCGGCAGCCACTTCCTGGCCACCCTGGGCAGACACGTCAACGACAACATGTGCTCGGTCTACCTGCTGGCACCGGGTGGTATCGCGGTGGAATACGGCTACGATGGGCTGCTGATTGACCCCGAGACCCACGTGGCCACGGTCAGCACCGAGGGGGATTTGTGGGGACATGAGTATTCGTTTCCGGGGGTTAACGAATAAACCCCGGATATTCCAAGAGATAGAATATTCAGCGAGGTTCAATGGTGCGCGGTGCGCACCCTACAGGATTACGCGTGATCTAACGAACCTCAACCGTCACCGGGATGTGGCGATTGAGGATATAACGCAAGGTCCCGTTACTCTTCATCAACTGCAACGCGCGATTGAGCTCACCCGCCAGGCGGTCGTCCCCCTGGCGCACCGCCCAGGCCAGGGTCTCGTCGGTCAGGGGTGAATACAGGCTGATCAGGTCGTCGTTTTCACTGGAGGTGGCCAACTGCCAGCTGGTGGGGGCATCGTGGATGTACAGGTCAATCTCATCCTTGCGCAGTCCATTGAAGGCCGCATCGGCATCCGTGTAAAAAGACACCTGGGCATCCTTCAGTTCGTTCTCCGCGAAGGCGGCGCCAGTAGTTCCGGGCTCCACACCGATACGCACACCCTCCCTGTACACCGCCCAGGGCTGGGCGAAACGGGCGACCTTGTCCCGGTGCATGATCGCCATCTGCCCCATCTTCATATAGGCATCAGTGAAGGCCACAAGCTGGGCGCGCTCATCGGTCACGCTCAGGCCTGACATGATGACGTCGATCTTGCCGGCCTGCAGTGCGGGGATCAGCTCCTTGAAGGGCATCTGCACCATTTTCATGGGCTGGCTGATGATCTCGCTCACGGCCCGGGCGTTATCCGCCTCGATACCTACCACCTTGCCGTCCTGGAGGTAGACCAGTGGTGGGTAGTCCGGGGAGACGCCGACCCGCAGCGCATCCGCTGAGGCCAGGCTGGTGCCGAGAGTCAAAAGCAGGATCGCGAACAAACGACGGAACATGGTCAATCCTTATACACATCATCAAAAAACAGCGGAAACAGTGTTCAATGTACCACCGGTCCCTCCCCCGGGGAAGTCGGGGACAGGTATTGTGACGAGGACGCCCCCCGGGGCTGGAGGGTAGGCATCGCCCGGATGCCATGCTACCTTTATGCGCTTCGCGCACAAGCTCTAGCTTTGCACCTTTCATCAACAACCACTACGAGGCCTCACTCATGCCAACAGTTTTCAGGACTCTCCTCGCCGCACTACTCGTCTGCCTGCCGATCCACGCCAGTTACGCCGAGAATTACGAGGCGGCAATGAAAGTATTCCAGAATGCCGGGGAAAGCGGCGCCTATTTCGAAACCGCCCACGGCTACGCCCTGTTTCCCACCATCGGCAAGGCCGGTCTCGGTATCGGGGGCGCCCGCGGCAAGGGCAAGGTCTATCGGCAGGGCACACCCATCGGCGACACCACCATGACACAACTGACGGTCGGCCTGCAGTTGGGGGCCCAGGGCTACAGCCAGATCATCTTCTTCGAGAACGAGGCGGCCCTGGAACAATTTACCTCGGGTAATTTCGAGTTTGGCGCCCAGGCCACCGCGGTGGCGCTCACCGCCGGGGTTTCCGCCGAGGCAAATACCGGTGGCGGCACTGCTGCAGGGGCCAGTGGCGGCAGGAACGACGCCACCACCACCTCGCGTGGCTACCGCAAGGGCATGGCAGTGTTCACCGTGGCCAAGGGCGGCCTGATGTACGAGGCCTCCATCGGCGGCCAGAAATTCAGTTACGAGCCACTCAAGCAGTAGCCGCCAACATCAATGTTCGGTCGCGGGTAAGCCGCGACCAATCTTACTGTACGGGCCCTATACAACGGCCCCCGGCAAACTGCCCGGACTGCGCCCCAGTTCGCGCAGCAGGTGATCGGCGAATAACCGCGCCCGGACGCTCATGCGCGACTCCTGGTCCGTGACCAGGTAGTGGGACTGGCTCGCTTCCACCGTATCTTCCGACAGTGCAACCAGGTTACCGCTGCGCAGATCGTTGGCCACCTCGATCCCGTCCGCCAGGCCGATACCGCAGCCCTCCCGGGCAGCGCTAAGCATCTGGAAGGATTCCCGCAGAAACAAGTTGCTGCGCGCATCTTCCACGTCAAGGCCGAATCGTGACAACCAGCGCTGCCAACGGCCGTGCCTGTCGTGAATCAATGGGTAACGGAGCAAATCTGATGCATTACCCACAGGATGCCCTGCCGCCAGCAGGGCAGGACTGGCCACCGGGAAATGTTGCTCCCGGAACAATTCCCGAACCAGTCGATGAGGTTCTTCCGGCTCGCCGAAACAGACAGCGACACTCACTTCTGCAGGGAGTTGTTTCTGCCCGGGTTGGATATTGACCAGGTGAAGCTCAATTTCCGGGTATTTCTCACTGAAGGCACTGATCATGGCCAACAACCATCCAGTACTGATCGACGGGGTCGTAGCCACTACCAGGCGCCCTGCCACGGACTCCGGATCGAGGTACAAGGTTCCATCAGTAAGTCGGTTCAGGGCCTCTCCCACGGTAACCGACAGTCGTCTCCCGGCAGTGGTCAGTGTGAGTCGCCTATGGCTGCGATCGAATAGCGTCACCCCCAACTGGTCCTCCAGCTGCCGTACCTGTCGGGACACGGCGCCGTGAGTCACCCCCAGTTCTTCGGCCGCCAGACCGAGATGGCAATGGCGTGCCGCAACCTCAAAGGCACGCAGGGCATTGAGTGGCAGATTTCGGCGAGACAGGGCCATCGTGGCTCCACGCAGTTAATATGTGAGTTTTCCTCACTGATATTGCGAATATATATCGATTGTCGTGAATATTTCAATCACTAAAATAGCACCATACCCATCAGACGTATCCTGAGCCAAGGCCATGAACCTGCCCCTGAAAGACCCTACGCTGCTCAAAAACCGGGCCTTTATCGACGGCGAATGGGTGGCAGGCAGTGCCACATTCAGTGTGCTCAACCCCGCCACGGGCGAACTGCTGGCGAGTGTCGCCGATCTGGGTGCATCCCATACGGAATTGGCGATCACTGCAGCCGGGCTTGCCCTGCGGAGCTGGCGCGCCCGCCCGGCCAAAGAGCGCAGTCAACTGCTGCGACGCTGGTACGACCTGATCATGGCCAACCAGGAAGACCTTGCTCTGATCATGACGGCTGAACAGGGCAAGGTACTGGCGGAATCCCGGGGAGAAATCGCCTACGGTGCCTCATTCATAGAGTGGTTCGCCGAAGAGGCAAAACGCATCTACGGTGATGTCATACCGGGGAGCGCAGACCGGCGCCAGATCGTCGTCAAACAGGCCGTTGGGGTGGTCGCTGCGATCACACCCTGGAATTTTCCCAGCGCCATGATCACCCGCAAGGCGGGCCCGGCCCTGGCAGCGGGCTGCGCCGTGGTCATCAAACCGGCAGCTGAGACTCCTCTCTCTGCGTTGGCGCTCGCAGAGTTGGCAGATCGGGCCGGTATCCCCCGCGGCCTGGTCAATGTGGTAACCGGTACCGATGCCCGCGCCATCGGCCAGGCGCTGACCGATAGTCCTGTGGTGCGCAAACTTACTTTCACCGGATCTACCCCGGTGGGCAAGCAACTGTTGCAGCAGAGCGCCGCCACCGTCAAGAAAGTTTCCATGGAACTGGGAGGCAATGCGCCCATCATCGTGTTCGACGATGCAGACCTTGACCAGGCAGTCGCCGGCGCACTGGAATCCAAATACCGCAACGCGGGCCAGACCTGCATCTGCGTCAATCGGGTACTTGTTCAGGACAGTATTTACGACGCCTTTATCGCGAAGTTCGTCGCGGCGGCCGCCCGCTTAAGCCTGGGCGATGGCCTGCTGGAGAGCACTACCCTGGGACCCCTGGTAAGCGCCAGGTCAGCCAACGACGTACATGACATGGTGCAGGATGCAGTCTCCAGCGGCGCCACCGTCGCTCTGGGTGGCGAACGGGCCGAAGAACTTGGAGAGTGCTTCTACCGACCCACCGTATTGACCGACGTGACGCAGGACATGCGCGTGTTCAGGGAGGAGATCTTCGGGCCGGTGGCTCCAATTTTCCGTTTTCAAGACGAGGCAGAAGCTATCGACATGGCCAATGACACCGAATTCGGCCTGGCATCCTACATTTATACCCGGGATATCGGTCGAGCATGGCGCGTCAGCGAGGGCGTCGAGTACGGGATGGTCGGCGTCAACGAAGTGGCTATTACCTCCGAAATTATTCCCTTCGGCGGCATGAAGGAATCCGGCATGGGCAGGGAAGGTTCCAAATACGGGATCGACGACTATATTGAAACCAAATACATCTGTATGGGCGGGCTGCAAGCCTGAACCGGAAAATTAATGTCAGAGGAACTCCACATGTCTGCAAATTCCGCGGTGATTTACCCGACCACCAACCTGAAAGCCACCGAACAGCTGATTATCGAGCGCGGCGAGGGAGTCTATGTCTATGACAACCAGGGCAAGCAGTACCTGGAGGGCCTGGCAGGCCTGTGGTGTACCAGCCTGGGCTACGGCAACCGGGAGATGATCGACACTATCAGCGAACAGTTGTCGCAGTTGTCCTACACACATATGTTCGGTGGCAAGACTCACCAGCCCGGTATAGACCTGGCGAATAAACTGGCCGAGATGGTACCGGTCAAAGACGCCAGAGTGTTCTTCGGCAATTCGGGTTCCGATGCCAATGATACCCACCTCAAGTTACTGCGCTATCACTTCAACGCCATTGGCAAGCCGGAAAAGCGCAAGATCATTACCCGGGAGCGCGCCTACCACGGTGTCACCGTAGCCGCCGGCGCCCTTACCAGCCTGCCTGCAAACCTGGCACATTTCGATGCTCCGCTGGAAGCTCTCGGCATCTTGCGTACAGACCATCCCCACTACTACCGGGGCGCCCAGGGGGATGAAACAGAAGCACAATTCGTGGAGCGCATCACTGGCAACCTTGAGCAACTGATCATCGAACAAGGCCCGGAAACCATCGCGGCCTTTATCGCAGAACCCGTCACCGGAGCCAGCGGTGTCATCGTTCCACCCGCAGGGTACTATGAAAAAGTGCAGGCAATTCTCGAAAAGTACGACATCCTGTTCTGGGCAGACGAGGTAATCACTGGCTTCGGACGCACCGGCAATCTGTTCGGTTGCGAAACCATGAATATACGTGAGCCGGACCAGATGACTTTTGCCAAGCAGCTGTCATCCGCTTACTACCCAATCAGCGCCTCTGTGATCAGCGGCGAGTTGTATGAACCCATGGTCGAGCGCAGTTCAGAGGTGGGTGTCTTCGGGCACGGCTACACCTATTCGGGACATCCCGTGGGCTGCGCCACGGCATTGAAAGCCCTGGAGATCTACGAACGCGACAAGCTTTACGAAAACGCAGCCGCAATGGGCGAATACCTGCAGTCCCGTCTGGCTGAACTCAGCGGCCACGAACGCGTCGGTGAAGTGCGAGGCGCCGGCCTGATTGCTGCGGTGGAACTGGTCGATAACAAGGCCACCAAAGCGCCCGCAGTAGAAATGGCGAAACGCGCTACCCAGCTGTGCCAGGATCACGGCCTGATCGTTCGCAACGTGGCCGGCAATGCTCTGGCAATGTGCCCACCACTGATCATCACCCGTGAGCAGGTGGACGAGATCGTGGACAAACTGACACTGGCAATCGACCAGGCTGCATGACAAATTTCAGGCGTTCTCGACGCCGATGCCCAGGGCCAGGTACCAGAACTGTGGCCGTTTTCGCTGCAGCCCTGGCAGAGTTGTTCTACACTGGCGCCCGTCTGCAGAATACGGAATCCGGCAATGAGCGAACACTACCCCGCCCTTTTCTCCCCCGTCACTCTCGGCGCTATCGCCATGAAAAACCGCCTGGCCATGGCCCCCATGACCCGTGCCAGGTCCCCTGAACGTGTTCCCACACAATCCGTGGTGACCTATTACACCCAGCGCGCAGGGGCCGGACTGATCATCACAGAAGCGACCCAGATTTCGGTCCAGGGCACCGGCTCCATCGCCACGCCGGGCATCCATACCGCCGAGCAGATCGCCGCCTGGAAAAAAGTGACCGACGGGGTACACGCCCGCGGCTGCAGCATCATCTGCCAGATCTGGCACGTGGGGCGTGTGTCCCACGCCAGTTTCCAGGAGAACGGGCAGGCCCCGGTATCCTCCTCCGACGTACACGGGGAGGTCAACACCTTCACTGCCGAGGGCTTTGAGCGAACCACCCCACCGCGACCGCTGGCGATCGAGGAGATTCCCGGTGTCGTGGGAGATTACCGCAAGGCATCACTCAACGCGATCGAGGCGGGCTTTGATGGTGTGCAGATCCACGCCGCCAGCGGCTATCTGATCGACCAGTTCCTGCGCGACGGCTGCAACAGGCGCCAGGACGAGTACGGCGGATCCATCGAAAACCGCTGCCGATTCCTGCTCGACGTCACCGACGCGGTCATCGATGCGATTGGCGCCGGGCGCACCTCGGTTCGCCTGTCGCCATTCACCGTCACCTGGGATTGCAGCGACTCGAATCCCCAACCGCTATTTACCCACGCGGTGAAGGAACTGGACAAGCGCGACCTGGCCTTCCTGGAAATCGTCGAACGCGGTTTCGAGTCTCTCGCCGCCACCAACAGGACCGCAGCGGAAGACGAATTCCAACCCCACCACCTGCGCGAGGCCTACAGTGGCAGGCTGATGGTCAACGGCTGTTACCAGCCGGAGGACGCCGAAAACGCAGTCAGCAGTGATTACGCCGACGCCGTATCGATCGGCCGACCCTACGTTTCCACTCCGGATTACGCCGAGCGCGTTGCCGCGGGTGCGACACTCAATGAAGACGTGGATCCCCTCGCCTGGTACGGCGGTGGCGACGAAGGTTATATCGACCTGCCCGCTATGGGCGAGTGACTAGCTTGCAACTTTTCGCATAACAACAACGGAGCGCGCTATGAACAGAAGAGAACTCCTTCAGGGTACCGCCCTCAGTGGAATCGCCGCGGCACTGCTGGCTCCCCGCCTGGCCCTGGCTGAAACGCCCAAAACCGCAGACAGCGAAGCCGGCCAGGCCCTGGCCGAATTACAGCAGACCCTGGACCAGTTGGAAGCAGACATGGCCACCCCTGCCTGGAAATTGCGTACACCGCAGGATTTTGCCGAGGGCAGGCGGGTGATACTGCACGCACTACTGCACGGCCTGGAAACCTGGCTGGAAGCCGACCCGGCGAGGCCCTTCTTCCGCGCCTTCATCCACCAGCACAAGAAACTGCTTGGCGACAATCCCGACGCGCGCTATTTCTCGGCGGTGATCGATGACCGGTACCGCTACCGTATTCGTGGCAACCTGGCAGGTGCCACCTATACCAGCTTTACGGTGGAACTAGCCCCCGACCCGGACGGTCCCGGCATCGGCACTACCCTGAATGACAGCCAGTTCAAGGCCGATGCCAACGGCGACTACGAGATCATCCTCAGCCGGGAGAAGGAACCCGGCAATTGGATGGCCCTGCCCGAGGGCGCTACCAGTATCACCACCCGCCATTACTACGAACGCGAGACCAGCATCAACAACGACCGGATGCACCACATTCCCATCGATATAGAAAACCTCGATCCCGTGCCGCCTCGCACTCCGCCCAACGACGCCGGTATCGCCGCGGGTATCCGCCGGGTGGCAATCTTCGTCAAGGGCAACGTGGTGACCATGACCGAGGAGAAGAGTCCACCCTGGGTATCCAGGGTGCCGAACAAGTTCAACCCGTCGGTCATCGACAAGAGCAACGCTGCGGTGGGTTACGCCGCGATCGACAATATCTACGCCATGGCGCCCTTCGTCCTCGGCCCCAAACAGGCCCTGGTGATACGCGGGCGCTTTCCCAAATGCCGCTTCTCCAACCTGGTACTGTTCAACCGCTTCCTGCAGACGTTTGATTACGAAACCCGGACCATCTCGCGCAACCGGGCGCAGACCGTGCAGGACGACGAGGGCAACTTCGAGATGATCATTGCCCACCGAGACCCGGGCAGACCCAACTGGCTGGATACCGAGGGTCGCCCCTACGGCATCATGTTCTGGCGTTACCAGTTACCGGAGGAGGACATCCCTCCCCTGGAGACCGAAGTGATCACCCTGGATTGAAGCCGCGGGGCCCGCGTGGTGATAGATGCACTCGATCTGCTACCCTGAGAGCCAGAACAATACTCCGGGAAGAAGAAACCAAGTGAGGGCGAGAATCCGTTTCACCCACTGGCTGTTGTTGGCCAGCCTGCTGTGGCTGACAGCCTGCAGTTCCATCCTGCGCAATCCGGTGCCGGAGGAGTACCACCTCGAAACCACCGTACTGGAGCGGGATGACCTGCGTTTTTGGGGAGACCGGCAGGGAACGGGCCAACACCCTGCCTTTGAGCTGGCCACCTCCGATCCCGAAGCGCTGGAACAAAGGTTCGGCAGCATCATGCACCGGGAACACAACTACCTGGCAATCTCAGGCGGCGGCGCCAATGGCGCTTACGGCGCCGGGATATTGAGCGGCTGGAGCGCCACCGGTAAACGACCGGAGTTTACCCTGGTAACGGGCGTCAGCACCGGCGCCCTGACCGCGCCCTTCGCATTTCTGGGCCCTGAATACGACCAACAGTTGAAAATCCTGTACACCACACTCGATACCTCCAGCATTTTTATCCGGCGCAGCCTGTTTTCCATTGTGCGCGGCGATTCCCTGGTAGACAGCGCTCCCCTGGCCACCATGCTGGATCGCTACATCACCAGAGAAATGGTGGCTGAGATTGCCAGGGAGTACCGCCGCGGGCGATCGCTATTCGTTATCACCACCAACCTGGACGCGAGTCGACCGGTGGTCTGGAACATCACCCGCATCGCCGACAGCGGCCACCCGGACGCACCCGCCCTGATCCGCAAGGTACTGCTGGCCTCGGCCTCGATTCCCGGAGTGTTCCCGCCCCAGTACCTGCGGGTACAGACACCCGATGGCAAGACCTATGACGAAATGCACGTGGACGGCGGCACCTCGGCACAAATTTTCCTGTATCCCTCAAATGCGAACTGGCGTGGTCTGTTGGACATTCTCCAGGTAAAGGGCACCCCCACTGCCTACCTGCTGCGTAATTCGCGCTTTATTACCGACTATGACCCGGTGCGGGCACGCCTGCAGGATATCGCCGGCCGGTCGGTGGCATCGCTGATCCGGACCCAGGGCGTCGGCGACACCTATCGCATCACCGCCCTGGCCAACAGGGATGGTGTAGACGTCAAACTGACCTGGATTCCTGCCACCGCGATCAGGGATCCGGGGGACGAGGTATTCGACCCGGAGTACATGTCCGCACTGTTCGACTACGGCTACCAGCGAGCCATCGGTGGCAATGCCTGGAGCGAAATATCTATCGATCAGATGGGCGCGGTGGAAATCAAATGAGATTCATTGCGTATTAAGCGAGGCAGGTGCCAGTCGGTAGTTCGTGGTCTGCAGTGCGCACCCTACATTAGATCGGAGTACCCGTAGGGTGCGCAATGCGCACCATCGAAACACCGCAGAAACCGTAGGGTGCGCTCCGCGCACCAGGACACACCTCAGAAGTTAGAAGCGATAGACCGCCTGGACTGCGACGGTCCTGGGCCGGTCCATATAGGAGGTATAGGACGGCGCACCCAGGGTACCCGAGAGGGGCGTATCAGTGGAAAAGGTCACGATATCCTCATCCGTCAGATTCTTGCCCACCAATGACAGACTCCAGTTGTCCGCCTCCACGGCGAGCCTGGCATTCAACTTGACGTAGGAATCCTGCTCGATATCCGGATTGAGGGTGACATCCACGTAGTGATCGTCGCTGTACAGGACATCCAGTGTCGCGTGGAAATCCAGGGTTTGGGTCAGTCCGGTCACGAAGTCCAGTGAAGAACTGGCGGTCCACTCCGGGGTATAGATATTGCGCTTGCCGGAGTAATCACACAGGGTCTGGCCGGTTGCCTGCGACACCTTCGACGAGCAGGTGCCGTCCTGGTAATCGTCGAACTCGAAGTCCAGGTAGGCGGCAGCAAAAGTCCAGGTCAAACCCTCCGCCAACAACCAGCGGCCATCCAGTTCCACCCCCTGGGAGGTCGCCTCGGCGGCGTTGCCCACCACGAAGCCCAGGGTGCCGTCAAACTGGCTGACCTGCAGGTCGTCGTATTCGCTGTAAAACAGGGCAAGATTCAACTCCAGCCGTTCGTCCAGCAGGCGGCTCTTGGCGCCCAGCTCATAGGCCAGCACGGTTTCGTCACCGTACTCCAGGTCCTGGGCCAGGTTACCGCGGGCATCGAACCCTCCGGCCTTGGCGCCGCTGGATACCGAAGCATACAACATGGTCTCCAGGGAGACATCCCACTCGAAGGTGGCCGCCGGGGTAAAGAAATCCTCGCCCCGCTTCTCGTCCAGGCTGTGTATCGGGAACACCCCACCGGTCGCCTCACCGAGGTTGGCGTAATCGACACCGAATACGGCTTTGGCAGTCGCCCCCTGGATAATGCTGAGTTCACCGGTGTTGGTGTCGTAGATATTCATTTCACGGAAGCCGGTTTTTTCCTCGGAGGTGTAGCGCGCACCGAGGGTGAGCCGATAGACATCGGAGATATTCCAGGTGGCCTGGCCGAAGGCGGCCCAGGTCTCGCTGTCACCTGAATACTCGCGGGTGCTGAGCAGATCGGTCAGCACACCGAGCGCCGCCAGGTTGGGATCGCCGGCAGCAGAGCCAAGTACTCCCAGCGCCGACCACAGGTTCTCGTCATCCACCATGAAATCCGCGGCGAAATCCAGGTCCCAGTCCTGGTAGTAGGCGCCCACGATCCAGTCGATAGTCTCTCCCCCCGGAGAGGTAAAGCGGATTTCCTGGCTGTACTGGTCGTAGTCCTCGTCCTGGGTCATGACGAAAGCGTCGATGCCCGAGCCGTCTGTATCCAGCAGCTCGTCCGTATCGTAACCGAGGTAAGCAGTGACACTGGTGAAGCTGAAATTTTCCGCCTCCCAATTCACCGTCAGGGTGACGTTATCTGTATCGATGTCACTGCTCTCGTCAATATTGGTATTGCGCTTGAAGTTCTGCCTGCCATCGTCACTGCCGATGTCCTGGCCGACCAGCAAACCCACACCTTCGGCAATCTCGGGATAGGTCAGGCCGTTGAACAGGCTGGCAGGGTCGTTATTGGTGTAGGTAAAGCTCATCTCATCGGTGCGACCGTCCGTCTCGAATTTCGTGTGCTCTACCTTGAGGGTCGCTTCAAGCTGGTCCGTGATGTCCCAGGCGACGGTGCCGCGCAGGGTGAGATCCTCGCGGGAGGCCTCGTCATCGCCATTCAGGTTGTTTTCGAAATAGCCATTGTCGTCGTAATAGCGCAGTGCGAGCCGGCCACGCATGGTGTCCGTGACGGGTCCGGAAAATACCACGTTGGCGGTACTGGTTTCGTAATCCGGTTCGTACTCCAGCAGCACACTACCCTCAAACTCGTCGGTGGGCCGGTTGGTCACCAGTGACAGGGCGCCGGCAATACTGTTTTTCCCGAACAGGACGTTCTGCGGGCCGCGCAGCACCTCTACCCGGTTGAGGTCGAGAAACGGCATGCGCGCAAGGGGCGCACGGCCGAGGGCAACGTCGTCGACATACTGCACCACGCTCTGTTCGAAGCCCTGGTTAATGCCGGAACCCAGTCCACGAATCACCAGGTAACTGCCGATTGATGTATCGGACTTCTGGAAGTTGGGGACGTAGGTGGTCAGGTCGGCCAGGTCCATAATGCCGGCGTCCTGCATTTTCTGTCCCGATACTGCACTGACCGACAACGGCACATCGCTCAGTGACTGGGTCCTTTTTTGTGCAGTTACAATAACCTCTTCCAGCATAAGGCTCTCGGCGTAGATCGGCGTGGCGATGGCAGCTGCAACGGCCAAAGGCAGTGCTCGCAGCCCCGCTTTCTTCAAAGATTGAGTATTCATGATTCCCTCCGGATCTGTGGATTAGAATTAGGTTTATGGGGTAATCCCTACAGGTGGAAAGATTAAGGCGGCGACAACCGGATCGGGAGATGTGATCAGGACAGTTGTGAATGAAGTTCGGACAGGGTTAAGCTGTGTTGCGGACATGAGCGGTTGAGCGCCGCGTATTTCACGCGCCTGCACGACCAGCCGACCCGGGGCGCCGTATCACGCCTGGAGTATTGCGCCAGAAATTACATTTAGTTATTATTTTTCAATGTGTTATAAAACTATTCTAAAATTATTATCATGAGCAGTTCAGGCAAAAGAATTTACGCAATTACCCTGCGCAAAGCCCACCACTTCATGAGGGCGCGCGATTTCGACGCGTCAGAACTGCTCGTCAATACCGAGCTCACCGAGGCCGACCTGGCCGATCCCTACAACCTGATCAGCGAAGACCAGGCGCGCATGTACTACGCCAACCTGGTGCGCGTGGCTGACCGCGACGGTGTCGGACTGGAGATCGGCTGGCTGACAGCCCTGTCTGACATGGGCCCCCACGGCCTGGCCCTGATAACGGAACGGACGGTCGGCGATGCGCTGCACAAGACCTGGGAGATACGCGATAATTACAACCTGCTGCTGGACTGGAAATATGAAATCAGTGGCAAGGTACTGATTCACCAGGTGCGCTGCGCCGAGCCTGATCCACGCCTGCGGATCTTCCTTATCGAGAGGGGGCTCGGCACCCTGCAGGCGCATAGCGAGGAACTGGTCGGACCGGATATAAAACCCCTCAGGGTCCTGCTGGACTACAAGGCACCCGCCAATATCGAGAAATACAAGGATGTATTCCGCTGCCCCCTGCGCTTCTCACAACCGGCTTGCGAAATCCACCTCACCGCTGAATGGCTGGACCACCCACTGGAAACCTACGACCCCCAGGCGGTCGATATGCTCGGTGCGCTGCGCACCAGCCTGCACGAGAAACTGTCCTCTGGCGGTGATATCGTTCAGGACGTAAAAATGGCCCTGCGGCGTACACCAGGAAAATTCCCCAGTCTCGAACAGATTGCCGACGAGATGGCGATGTCCTCGCGCACGCTGAGGCGAAAACTCGGCCAGCACAACCTGCGCTACCAGGACCTGCTGGACGAGGAACGGCGCAGGGTCGCGGAAGATTTCCTGCTGAATACCACTATGACCGTACAGCAGATTGCCGACCAGTGCGGTTTTACCGACGCCCAGAACTTCTCCCAGGCCTTCCGTCGCTGGCAGGGCATGTCCCCCTCCCAGTTCCGGCAGGCCCGCCAGGGCCATGAGCACTGACCAAACCGGCATCCTGTCCGAAATTAAAACGTATTCGACCTCTGCGCACATCCACAGCCAATGCCAGAGGGTCTATCCTGCACTCATCACAGTGAACAACACGGGAGTCGCAGCATGGCTATAAGAAATCTCAAGGGTAAAAGGGTCTTCATTACCGGCGCGGCATCGGGCATCGGTGCAGCCACCGCGGAGGCTTTCGCCAGGGAGGGCTGCGAATTACTGTTGGCGGATCTCAACACCGGAGGCCTGAACGGGACCATGCAGTCGATTCGGCAGCTGGGAGCCGAATCGACATCTATCAGCCTGGATGTCAGCAACGAGGAGCAGTTCCACCAGGTAGCCGGGGATATCATCGCCAATTCCGGGGTCCCGCATGTCGTCATCAACAATGCCGGTATAGGCGCCCACGGCTCATTCCTGAACACGCCCATGGATGTCGTACGCCGCGTTATCGATATCAACCTGTACGGTGTGTACAACGGCTGCCACGCCTTCCTGCCGGCGATGCTGGAGGCCGGTGAGCCCTGTCACCTGGTCAACGTGGCCTCCCTCGCCTCCATCTCTCCCATGCCCAATATGTCAGCCTACGCCGCTTCGAAATACGCCGTGGACGGTCTCACCGAGGTCCTGGCCATGGAAATGTCCGGCAGTAATGTGGACGTGACCTGCGTTCACCCGGGCATCATCAATACCCCGATCGCCGAGGGACAGTCCTATAACGGGGACGAAGGACGCCGGCAGGAACAGCACCTCGGCGAGTACTACCAGGCTCACGGCAGTGATCCTGCCGTGGTCGCCAGAGATATCGTAAAGGCGGTGAAACAGGGTCGCGCCCACCTGTGGACCGGCAACAAGGCGCCGCTGACAGAAAAAGTGAAGCGCCTCTCCCCCGCCCTGATGCGCAGGATGGCGATGAAAATGGCACGCACCATCGGTTATGCCTGAAACCACATACCAGAACCGAAGCCATCCGCCGCATACGCCGTTTACAAGGAGAAGAAAACCATGACCACTGAAACCAGCGAAATGCTCATTCCTGACAGGATTCTGCAACTGCTTGAAATCGAGGGAATCGACACTCTGTTCGGGATTCCGGACCCCTGTTTTATCACCCTGTTCAGCATCGCTGAACAACGCGGATGGCGGGTGGTGGCACCCCACCACGAGCAGGCCGGCGGTTTCATGGCTGACGGACTGTACCGACTCACAGGCAAGCCTGGCGTCATCATCGGCAATGAAGGGCCCGGGGTGGCCAACCTTGCGCCCGCCGCCATCGCTGCTGCCAAAGAAAACATCCCGACCATTTTCATTGCCGGGCAGCGGGAGCGCTACTTCGACCAGCAGGTCCGGCGCGGCCATTTCCAGTACACCCGCCAGCCTCGCTACTTCGAGGAAGCGATGAAATTTGTCGGCACCATCGAACATGGGGACCACGTCGATGACATCTTCCATGAGGCCTTCCGCCAGGCCTTTACTGGTACTCCGGGGCCGGTTTATATCGAATATCCGCAGGACTTCGCCGCCGCTACCCACCGCTACGGGCCACTCAAGCAAGTCAATGAATATCGCCTGGCGGCGCAACGGGCAGATACCGCATCCCTGCAAGCGGCTGCCGATCTGCTGGAGCAGGCCGAGCAACCGGTGCTGCTGGTGGGCAATGGTGTGTTCGTCTCCCGCGCCCAGCAAGCCCTCAACGAACTGGCGCTGACACTGCAGTGCCCGGTGATCCACACCCCCGGCGCCTCTTCCAGGTTGCTGGAGGTTTTGGAGCACACGGCACCCTACGCCACCCCCGCGGCTAATTCAGCGATCGCGGCGGCAGACGTGGTATTGGCCGTGGGCACTGAACTCGGCGAGCCGGTACACTACGGCACGGGTCGCCACTGGCAGGCGGGACGCAGTGACAGGAAATGGATCTACGTAGAGCGGGACGTGGCCGCCTTCGGGGTCAACCGTCCCATCGATGTGCCGCTTGCCGGTGATCTTCGGGATGTTATACCCCAGCTGCAGGAGAGACTGGCTGATCGGACTTTAAAGCGGCGCTTCCCCGCGGAATTCAGGCAACTGCATCAGGCTGCCATGCAAGAGGTCGCTGCGTTTGCCGAAGAGGCACCCGCGGGGCCTCCTATCCACCCGGCACATATGGCGCAGGAAATCTCCCGTGCGCTCCCTGTGGACCCGGTGATCATTCGCGACGGCGGCGCAGTATCGCTGTGGAATATGGCATTCAGCACCACGCCCTCTTCCGATATTCACTGGTGCCAGAACTTCGGCCACCTGGGAACCGGCATCCCCCACGCTATCGGTGCGCAGCTGGCTGTGGGCGAAGAACGGCGGGTAGTATTGGTGAGCGGTGACTCGGCCTTTCAGTTCCATATCTCCGAGTTGGAAACCGCCGTGCGCAAGAACCTGCCCATTGTGTTCATAGTGGGCTGTGACTACGCCTGGGGGCTCGAAGTAAAGGTGTACAACCTCGCCTTCGGCGACGAGGCGCAATACACCGAGGCACGCTGGGGTGACCAGGTGCGTTTCGACAGGATCGCAGAGGGGTACGGCGCCCACGGCGAGTATGTGGAACGTCGCGAGGACATCGCCCCCGCCATCGAGCGCGCGCTGGCCGCCGGGCGGCCAGCGGTGGTGCAGATTCCCATCGACCCGTCGTCGAATGCACTGGCCGTTCCGGGTTTCGAGGAATTTGCCACCTGGTATGGCGACAAGGGTTACGGCTGAGTCTGAGCGTGCGCCTGATCGAGGCTTATACGTATCGGCTTTTCCGCGTCGAAATGGATATCCCTCTGGGGAAACGCGATAACGATACCGAGTTCTTCGAAACGCCGGTAGATCTTCTTGTTGAGCTCCGTGACTACGCCCATGCGATTCTCGAGTGAATCGAGGTGGCAGCGCGCTGACAAGTGCAGTGCGTTATCCCCGAAGCTCTCGAATACAATCTGGGGCTCGGGATCATCGACGATACGGGGGTGGGCGGTGACCATCTCCATGAGCGATTTCAGCGCCAGCTCCACGTCGCTGCCGTAGGCGATGCCAACGGGCAGGACGAGACGGACCTTGGGATCTGACAGGCTCCAGTTGAGCAATCGCCCGGTTATGAATTCCTTGTTGGGTACCAGCAGTTCCTTGCCGTCCCAATCACGGATCGTGGTAGCGCGGATACGGATTCGTGTTACCACGCCGTCCTTATCGCCCGTGGACACCACGTCGCCGATGCGGATGGGTCGTTCGAACAGGATAATAAGCCCGCTGATAAAGTTGGCAATAATTTCCTGCAGGCCGAACCCGATGCCAACGCCCAGTGCGGCCACCAGCCACTGCAGCTGGGACCACTGTAAACCCAGCGCTGACAAGCCAGCCACGATACCAACCCCCACGATGACATAGTTAAGCAGGGTGCTCACCGTGTAACGTGCGCTGGCCGATACGCTGGTTCTGCTGCGCAGCACCAGGTCGATCAGTGCAGGCAATTTACGTGCCGCGTACAGCGTGAGCCCGGCCAGGACGAATACAATGATCAGCATGGCCAGGGAGATTTCATTGGACACAGTCTCCCCGTCAACAACAGTGTTCGAGGTCCACAGGGTGACCTTTGAAAACACGTCGAAGGCAGGTAGCAGGGGCGACCAGATGTAGAACAGGGTGGCCGCGGAAAGCGCAACCAGGGCCATGTTGATCAACTGGGTGGTTTCCGCGCTGACGTCAATAAGGTTCGCCTCCTGCTCTTCTATCGGGCCGTCTTCAGAACTTTCTCCCTCGTTGAGCGCGCCCACGAGCTCCTGCAGGCGCAGACGACGCCGGGTCACGGATACCCAGCGCATCAGCACGGCATGTCCCAAAAGCAGTAGACCACCCATCCACAGCGTATCCAGGGCACCATAAAACAGTACTGTGACCGAATACATATGCCCCATGAGAACCGCAATCGCAGTCGTGGAGAGCACGACCACCAGCAATAGCAGTATCGTGTTCAGCAGGGTCCAGCGCGACACGCCAGCTCCAGCGCGGACGCCACGCGCAATACCGAGCAGCACCAGGCTCAGCAACAGCAGGACCAGGCCGAGGACCGCAAACCGGGCAATTACCGCCTCACCGATGCCCATGGTGGTACGCACCAGCAGGCCGGTAACAGCGGCAAGCGGCAGCCACCAGTAAGTAATTCGTTTGAGTTCGGAGTAAAGGCGGGAGACGATAGCCTCATCCCATTTGAAGTGGACTGGACCAATGCCCTCCCGTTCGCAACACATACGCGCAAAAAGCAGACCGAACACTGCGAGCCCACTCATGACAACCACGCTCTCAAGGGCCTTCGGAGAGAGGCACACCCCCAGTCCTATCAGCAGCGCAGGCATAGGCAGGGCGCGAAGTGCGACACAGCCAACGGCCAGCAGGGTATGCTCGATCGCATCGTCTCGAGGGCGCAGGATGCGCTGGTTGAGACCCTGCTGAAAGGTGACGAGCTGTTGCCGACGCGAAAAGAAGAACAAAAACAGCATCACTCCGACCGCAAGCATCGGACGCGGGGAAAACCTTATGGAACGAACCAGCGCACCTATTCCATCAAGTTCTTCCGCAATAGACGCTCCGGCAATTTGCCACAGCGGCGGGAATGCGGGAATCCAGATGATCATACTTTTGAGAAAGGCCTCGTATTCCCTCGCGGACCTGCTGAGGGCCTGGTATCTGTCACCGAGTTTACTGACGGCCTCGATAAGGTCGGATTGCGTGTCGATGATACTCCTCAGCCTGGTGCGGTAAGCACCCACAAGTTCCACCAGTGCCGCGCGCGTACTTTTGCTCACAGTTTGCGGGTCTATACCCTCCCCTTCCAGGCCCCGATTGACCGCAGTAGTGGCACTGGAGACCTGCTTGAGCGATTCTTCCAGTTTGATTCGGCTGATGACGGTTTCAGCTGTCTCCCGGGAGAGGTCGACAGTAGGATCAGCGGGTTTGAAATTATCCACCTCGCTCCAGTAAGCCAGTAGTACATTGCCCAGGACATCACTTTCCGCGGCGAAATCCACTACCCTGCGAGCATTGGTGAAATTTTCCCGCAGGGCCTTCGAACGGCGTTCGATATCCTCGATTTGACGGCGTACCTGCGCCAGCCTGTTATTCAATTCAATGCTCGATTCCATCAGCTCCGTGTCAGCTGTGACCCAGCGACTTGCAAGTTCGTACGCGGGATCATCCGCCATAATACCCAGGGACTGGGCATCCATGGTCGCCTCAACGTCGCGCCCCAGGTGATTCTCGAGCTGTTTCACCTGGCGCATCAGGCGCTCGATTGCAAGCCTCGTCTCTGCCCGCTCCACCGCCATGGCGCTGTAGCGCACCGGCTGGCTTGTCAGGCGGGCCTCCAGTGCCCGCCGTTCTGCAACCAGCGCGAACTCCTGTGCCGCGATGAGCCAGCGTTCAGCCTCTGACTGGGAGGGTGATGCACCCTGGTCGATCTTCAGCTCTACGTCCGGGATGACCTCTAACAGGGCGCCTATCTCGACCAGCCGCGTGCGGCTTTCATTGGCGTTTGTCTCCCGGGCAGCCAGACGTCGCTTAAGCACATCAAGGGCATTATTGGCGTCTGCCAGCTCACCGCGAAGCAGCACCAGGCGCGCCTCGACGTCAGCGCGCTTCAGGGGCTCCAGATCCATGTCCGGGTCCCTGGTCTCGTCGAGAGCGTCAATGCGCGCCTGGATCTCCGCTTCCCGTTGCGGCGCGGTGGTCATCGCCTCAAGGTACTTGGCTGCCTCCCGCTCAAGGGACGCCGCCTGCGAGAGCTGCCCCCTTACTTGCTCGTAGGTGAGGACGATTGCACTGTCGTCCGCGCTGCCACCGTCCCGCAGGGTCGCCAGGCGTTGCTCCACAAGCTCTGTACCCAGAGCCGCGTCATCCTGTGCCCATGCGTTCAGTGCCGGCAGACAGCCGAGGGCGGCTGAAAGCATAGCGTACAGGAGCAGCCCTGATATCCACGGGACAGAACCCATTCGTGACAGCGTATTCGCTCTTCTATTGTTCCCCAATTCCCCGGTATCCCTTGATAATTAATACACATTAATCATTCTAGTTGACATTGATCCTGCACGCATATCACTTCAAAATCAGTTGCCACATTGAACATCAGTGTCCATGGAGGACAAATGACAAAATCGGTACTGATCACCGGAGCCTCCCGAGGCCTCGGCGCGGGCATGGCCCGGCATTTCGCCGAGCGCGGCTACAAGCTGGCCCTCACATCGCGTAACCCGGCTGACCTGGAAGCCCTGAGGGAGGAACTGGAGTCCCAGGCTGCCCAGATCTGCATCCGGGGCCTGGATGTATTGGATTACGAGCGGATTCCACTGGTGTTGGGCGAGTGCGCCGAGGAATTCGGCGGGCTGGATATCGTGGTGGTGAACGCTGGAGTCGCTACCGGTGACAGAACCGGACGGGGAAAGTTCGAGAGCCTGCGCAACACCGTGGACATCAACCTCACCGGCGCCATCGCTACCAGCGAGGCCGCCCTGTCCCTGTTCCGGGAACAGGGCCGGGGTCAGCTGGTGGGTATAACCTCCATCGCCGCCCTGCGAGGAATGAAGGGCCAGGGCGCCTACTGTGCGAGCAAGGCCGGGTTCAGCAAGTACCTGGAGAGCGCCCGCTGCGAGACCCTGGGCGAG
Organism: Haliea sp.; assembly: GCA_009937575.1. Lineage (GTDB taxonomy): Bacteria > Pseudomonadota > Gammaproteobacteria > Pseudomonadales > Halieaceae > JAACFI01. The sequence continues at coordinate 6,108 of JAACFI010000010.1, read as the reverse complement.
CCCATCGTGGTGACCGAACTGGCCCCCGGCTTCATCGACACCGACCTGAACCGCTCCCTGAAGAACCGTCCCTTCGTGGTCAGCGCGGAAAAAGGCACCTCCTTCATGGTGGACCTGATCGAGCACAAGTCGCGGTTCAGCTATGTGCCGCCCTGGCCCTGGACCCTGGTGGCGCAGGTATTGAAAATTCTTCCGCTGCGCCTGTTGCGAAAAATGTAACCACAGGGGCATCAAACATACATGCAATCCAACCCGGCCACACTGCGGTGATGCACTCTCCCCTGCTGAAGCCTTACCTGGGGGACCTGGCGCAGGCAAGCTACGACTCCCCGGTACTCGACATGGCCTGCGGCGGTGGCCGCAATGGCCTGTACCTGGTGCAACAGGGGATCCCGGTGGTTTTTGCCGATATCCGGAGTGAGGCGCTGCAACAGGTTGCAGACAACCTGGACCCTGACATCGCGCAGTTATGGCAGGTCGATCTGGAGCAAGAACAATCCAGCCCGCTGGCCTGCAGGCAATTTTCTGCGATACTGGTATTTCGTTACCTGCACCGCCCACTGCTGCCCGCAATACGTGAAGCGGTGCTCCCGGGAGGGCTGGTAATTTATGAAACCTTCACCCGGGAACAGCCAAAGTACGGCCGCCCGAAGAATCCCGATTTCCTGCTGCGCCCCGGTGAACTCGAACAGTGTTTCCGCGACTGGCAGATCCTGCACAGTTTCGAGGGCATCACCGCGGGCGACGATACAGGCGCCCGAAAGGCCATCGCGCAGATCGTTGCGCGCAAACCCACGCTTGTACATTGAAGAGAAGCAGTATGGACCGCCAGCTGGAACTGGAACTCATCGAGCGCTGCCTCCAGGGCTTTGAGACGAAAACTACGACCTCAGGGCCACATGGTCGTTCTGACGCTCACCGGTACTGCTGTTCCGAGCGCTTCGAGCTTGAGATGGACCGCGTGATCAGGCGATTGCCCTTCCCGGTGGTCCACAGCTCGGATATACGCGACACCAACGCTTTCAGGAGGGTTGACACCCAGCTGGGCCAGTTGGTCACCACCCGCGATGAAACAGGCCAGTCACACCTGTTTTTCAACAGTTGCCGCCACCGTGGCACAACCCTGGTGACCGAGGATTTCGAACTGGGGGAAGGCATCCAGCGCTCCCTGGCGTCGGGTGCCATAAAGGATATCCACTATGGGTGCAATGAGTGGTCCCTCAAGGCCTTTAACGACAACCTCGACCGGCTCTGTGGTCTCGCTCCGGTGTGATCCGCGGTTGTTCTCAAAGACTACCAAGGAAGGCCAGCAGTTCATCCCCAAACCGCTGTGGGTTCTCCAGGGCAAGCATATGCCCCATGCCCTCGAGCACCCGATGAGTACAATTGGGAATCTCACGCGCCACCAGTTCCGCGGGTTTGATGAACTGCACATCGTACTCCCCGAGTAGCATAAGACACGGGCACTGAATGCCTCGCAAACCGGCGATCTTCGGATCGGGGTCGTTGTAGAATGACTCCACAAAATCTGCGAGACGGTCAGGATTGCCAGCGACCGCGCAGGCCTCATACATGGCGAACGCGCTCTCGGGATTGACCGCCGCATGCATCCGGTTGAAATACATATGCTCGCGCGCCACGGCACGAATACCTGCCTGGATGGTGTCCCAATTCTGACCCCTGAAGGCTTCGACCATCTGCCGCCCCTCTTCCAGGTCAATAATACTGATCTTCGGTACCTCGACATGGGGATCAGTCAACCCGGCAAAATCATCCGAGGGTAATGTGGCGGAACCGGTGTCAGTGGCCATGACACCAAGCAACCGTTCGGAGTGATTCATTGCGTAGCGGAAACCGACCATCCCCCCGGTAGCATGGGTCAACAGGTGAAACTGTTCCAGCCCCAGGCTATCGGCCAGTTGGCCGATATCACCGGACATGGTATCCACGTCATAACCGGGATCTGTGCTGTCGACGCGGGTGCGACCGTGACCACGCATATCCAGATTGATGACCCGGTAGCCCGCCGCGACCAGCCTGTCGGTAATACCGGGCAGGGTCCAGTAAAGTCCGCTCTCCGATAAGCCGTGTAAGGTAATAATGGGCTCCCCTTCACCGTAATCGGTGTAGTACAGGGCGCCGTTTCGTACTTCGAGATAAGCCATCACAAATACTCCCCGATGATCGAACTACTTCAGAAAGCCCGGTTCCAGATACTCCGGATCCGGGTAGCTGTAGAAGCCCTGTCCACTCAATGCCCCGGTATGCCCCTTACTGAGAAAATATTCTTCGAGGTAATCGATATTTTTCTGGTACTGGGGATTGTCCGGTTCCTCGGCGGCCTTCAGGCGATGGATATTGCAGCTCACCTCAAATCCTACCTGGTCAATTACACCGATCGGGCCCATCCGCATGCCCTGGGCACAGATCATCCAGGTCCGGTCGACGTCCTGGTGGCTGCTGACACCATTCACCACCAGCGACAGCCCGGCGCTGAGCCAGGGCACCAGCAGGCTGTTGATGATGTAACCGGGCTGTTCTATTTCGATCTTGATAGGAACCAACTTACTGGATTGCACAAATTCGACGACCTCCTGGAATACCGCGTCATCGGTTCCCGGGTGCTTCATCACTTCGGCAATCGGTGAATCCCACATCCCCACCGCGTAATGCACTGCCAGGAATCGCTCGGGGCGCCCAGTGGACTCCACCATGGCACTGGGGGCCATGGTGGAGGTGTTGGTGGCAAAAATGGTGTGAGCCGGACAGTAGCGGTTGAGGTCGGCGTAAACCTGTTGCTTGATCTCCAGCACTTCAGGTACGGACTCGGTAACAAAGTCGATGTCCCTTGCTGCCACTTCGAGATCCGAGCTGTAGCTGATGCGGGCCAGGCCCGCATCGATATCCTCGTCAGTGAATGAAGGAAAGGCTGCCCGAAAGGGTTCCACGTACCTGCGATGATACGCCTTGCAAGCGGCCAACGCCTCTTCGCTGATATCAAACTGGGTCACATTGAAGCCGTGCATGGCATAGTAAAACCCCGGCTGGCTGCCCATGGTGCCACACCCCAACGCAAGAATGTTCTGGATTTTCATCGCGACTTTCCTATTTGGTTTCTAACGTCTAAAAAGCACTACTTGTTTTCATCTGCACTACAGTTGAATTCGACAGCTTAACTCGTAATCCAGGGTGAATTGTAATTCACATGCCGGCCTCCCGCAGGATGCAACCCGGACAATCACGTGTGATCAGCGGTCAAATTTCGAAACAGGGTGGGAGATTTGCGGGGTAGATCGAATCAATTCCCCAAATGGAGGGGTGGAGCTCCCGATCCTCAATCCTGATGGTCACTGCCGCTAAGCGCTGTTTCACTATCGGGAGTGCACTCGGGTAGGTATTTAATAGACCCCGTTTGTAGCACAGGTTCCAGCAGACTGTAGACGAAATCTGCCACCAGTCGGCTAAGCTCCGGCCCCGGATGCAGGCCATCTTTGGTCATCGTCTCGTCCCAGAAAGCCAGATCGTGGTATTCGATGCCCATCCGCTCGCTCTGCATGATCAGCACCTGGCGCACCTTGTTTATCTGGGGTTCCAGTTTCGTCGCAGGCGGTGGCAACAGTACGATAACCCGGAAGCCGCGCTCTTGAAGGAAGGCCATATGACCGGTGAAGCCATCGTTGACATACAGCATCTCGTAGCCGCCGATCGCGTCATTGGTGCCCAGGAAATAGATGACGATATCCTTGCCGGAAACGTTTCTCAGGTCCCTGGGTGGGGAATAGTCGCGAATGCTGCGACCGCCCTGGGTATGTAGTTGCAGGTTCATTTGCGGGTCGATCAGGCGCATCTCATTCGGCCAGCAGTAGATGTGCTCCGAAATACTGTCGCCGATAATAAGGATGCGCTGGTCGGCCCAGGCCACCTGGCCACACAAAAGCAGGTAAGCGACCCAGAGGTTTCTGAATCGCATGCCCGATCCCCTCACTCTTGTCGTTCTTTTTGCGTCAGTCTACAGGGGTGTCAGGTGCAGTCAAATATCCGATTGTGCCACTGAGGGGTGCTCGATTCGGTCACCCCTGTGAAAAGTGAGATACAACACCGGCACGAACACCAGGGTCAGCACCGTGGCAAAACTGAGGCCAAAAATAAAGGTCACCGCCAAGGAGGCGAAAAAGGGATCGAGAACCAGCGGCAGCATGCCCAGTACGGTCGTCGCCGCCGCCATGGAGACAGGGCGCATACGACTGATGGCACTGTCGCGCACCGCGGTATAGTTATCCTTGCCTGTCTCCAGCTCAACCATTATCTGGTCGATCAGGACGATGCCGTTTTTCAGGATCATCCCGATCAATGCCAGCATCCCGAGTATCGCCGGAAAGGTCAGCGGCAGGCTCATCGAAAGCAATCCAATGGAAACCCCGATCACCGCCAGCGGCACGGTCAGCCAGATCACCAATGATCGCCGTACAGAATTAAACAGCAGTACTGTGAGTACAAACATCATCAGCAGGGCCAGTGGTAGACTGCCGAAAGCACCCTTAAGCGAGCGCTGGGAGTTTTCGAATTCCCCACCCCACTCCAGGGAATAACCCGCCGGCAGGGGTATGGCCTCTACCGCCGGGCGTATTCGGTTAAACATTTGCTCCGCGGTCTCGTCGCTGAACTTGTCGAAACTGGACATCACCGTCAGAGTGCGCTGCCGGTCTTTGCGCAGTATCAGGGCATCACTCCAACGAATATCGGTACGGCTGACAAGCTGCTGTATAGGCACGTAGGTCTGCAGGGTGGGACTCCATATCCGCAGGTTGTCGATTCGACCGAAATCAACCCGTTCTTCCTCGGGCAGGCGCACCACAATGGGCAGCTTCCTGGTACCGTCGCGATAGACTCCTACCGGTGCCCCGCCGAAAGCAATTTTCAGGCTTCCGGCGATCTCTTCGTTGCTGATCCCGAGGCGCCGCGCCTCGGATTCGTTGACCATGGGCACAAGCTCCTTGCTGCGCTCCTGCCAGTTGAGGAATACGCTGCGGGCCGCGGAATCTGAGCGGATGAGCTCTGCAGCCTGCCGACCGAGAGTCCGCAACACCTCCGGATCTGATCCCCTGAACTCCGCCTGTATCTCGGAGCGGGTGGGCGGCCCGAATACCATCTGTTTCATGTGGTGCAGCACCTGCGGAAAGTGGGTATACATATCCGCGTCCAGGTGTTGCATCAATGCCTGCATCTGTTTCTGGTTATCGGCCCTCACCTGCAACTGGGCGAAGTTTTCGTAACTCTGCTCGGGCATATAGGTCATAAAGAAGCGCGGCGCGCCCCGGCCAACTGTGGAGGAAACGAACTCTACACCCTCGTATTGCCGCACCAGATCCTCCACTTCCTCCACCGTCTCCAGGGTGCTGCGGATGTCGGTGCCATAGGGCAACCAGATATCCATATAGAACATCGGCGTGTTCGAGGCGGTAAAAAACGCTTTCTTTACGTGCCCCATTCCGTACAGGGACAGGGCCAGCAGGGACACCATGATCAATATCACGGTCTTGCGATAGTGCAGTGACATTTCGAGAATTTTTCGATACACCGTGTACGCCAGCCCCTGATAGGGATCACTCCCGACATCACCATCGCCATCGACGTCGCGCATCAGGATATCCACCAGGAAGGGTGTCAACGAGATCGCCAGGATCCAGCTCAGGAACAGGGAATAGGTCAACACCCAGAACATCGCCTTCATGATCTGCCCGGTGTCCGAGTCGGATAGACCGAAGGGCGTGAAGGCCAGGATGGCAATCAGCGTGGAGGCAAGCAGTGGCAACCTGGTTTGCTTGACGATGGCGAAGCAGGCCTGCCGTTTACTGACGCCACGGGTGACACCGACCATAGCGCCTTCCACTACCACGATGGCGTTATCTACGAGCATACCCAGGGCAATGATCAAGGCTCCCAGTGACAGCCGGTGTAACTGCCAGCCACCGATTTTCATAAGTATAAAGGTGCCGAGCACGGTCAGTAACAGCGTAGTGCCCACGATCAGGCCGCTGCGCCAGCCCATGGTCACCAGCAGCGCACCGATCACGATCAATACAGCCGTCCCCAGATTGAGAAGGAATC
>JAACFI010000505.1 GCA_009937575.1 Haliea sp. | reverse complement strand
CGAGAGTCGCAGGCGAAACATAGTTCAGTCTAGACCATAAACGGCAGTTGTTAGGCGAAAGGGGACGGATTGATCAAAACATGATCAACAGGTGTCGATGATCGCCCTAATGGAGCCACCCATGATCGGCCTAATGGCACCACTTTTTAACGCCGATTAGTGGGTCTCAGACGGGTCTCTTTTTAGCCGTTTTTACCTGCTTTTGTAAACACCTATTTTCCCTCCTCAGGAAGTGATCGCGGCGTACGGTAACTTTCTCCATCCAGAACAAGCCGGTAGGCGCCGTGACGAAGCCGATCCAGTGTGGCGGCTCCCAGCAGTTTGTTGGGGAAGGCATCTCCCCACTCCCCGAAGTCGAGATTGCTGGTGACAATAGTGGCCGTGTTTTCGTACCTTTCGTCAATCAGGTTATGGAAGTCCTCATCATGGGGAGAGCGCATGGGCTTGAGCCCGAAATCGTCAATGATGATCAGTGGTATTTTCACCAGGCTCTGGAACCGGCGCTCATAGGCATTGATAGCACGTGCCGCATGCAGGTTACCCAGCAGTTTGGTTTGGGTGGTGAACAGGACATCGTAACCCTGCCTGACCGCACAATGCCCCAGTGCCTGGGCGATGTGGCTCTTGCCAGTGCCGCAAGGACCGGCAATCAGCAGTGCAACTTTCTCTTCGATAAACCGGCAGGTGGCTAGATCCCGGATCAGTTCCTGATTCAGTTGAGGGTGCTTGTCAAAGTCAAAGCCCTCCAGAGTCTTTTCACCCCGGAAGCCAGCCCGGCGCACCCGGGAGGCGAACTTCTTCTGCTCCCGCCGGGCCACCTCGTCCTGGACCACCAGGGCCAGGAATTCCGTGTAAGCGAGCTTGCCCTCAATAGCCTCACAGTTGCGCTGGGCGAGACTGTCCAGAAAACCGGACAGGCGCAGCTGCTTCAATAAGGATGCCAGTTCCGGCATGGGGTTTACTGGGGTATTCATGGTTGTGTCCATCGTTAATATCCTTGCTCAGGGTTAGTGCGTTAAGAGTTTCTTGGTGTCGCGCGAGAATCGTCCACGGCCGGTGTAGGCGTGGCCGAGCTTGTCAAAGCCCGACTCATCCAGGGTTTGCTGATCCAGGCCATTCTCCAGAATGGTTTTGACGGTGCGGTACAGGGGGCTGGCATAGGCCAATGCCCGGGTAGCGGCAGCTTCCACTCGCGCCGGCCCATAGCGCTTTTTAAAGCCCACCACGCCTTGCGCGGCACGCAGGTTATCCAGCACCCGGTCGGCAAAGAGCTGTTCAATGAGTGCATGGCAGGCCGGACCGATCCGTTCGGCTTGCCGTAAACACCACTGGGGATCCTTCATGGCGTAGGCCTGGGCTTCGGGCGGCATGTGTTCCGGTACCGTTGAGCGACTGCCGGGGCGGAACAGGCGGCTATGGATAGCCACCATCTCCTGGTTCCGGAAGATCCGCACAGTGGTTTCCGAGGCGCGCAGCCACAGGGTTTGTCCCACCAGCCGATAAGGGACGGAGTACCGGCATTTATCAACCTGTACATGGCAATCGCCGTGTACCTTCACCTTGGCCCAACTCGCCAGTTCGGGCGGAATGCTCGGCAGCGGTTTGAGCAAGTGCCGCTCGGTCTCGGTAAAGCGTGTCAGCGGCTTCTCGTGGGTGGTGCCATGAACGCGGTTGCCCGCTGTGCCCAGTACCCACTGCGTCAATTGTGCATTGGCGTCACCCAGCGAGCGGAACTCACGCAGGGGGAAGAAATTGGCTTTGACATATTTGACCCCCGATTCCACCCGTCCTTTTTTCTTTGGATCTCTCGGGGGGTTGGCCATGATCAGGAAGCCGTAACCTTCTGCGCACTCGGCATACGCGCGCTGAACTGTCGGGTCGTGATAGCAGGCCTTGGTAATCGCGCATTTGGGATTATCGATCATGACGCGAGCCGGGACCGAGTTAAAGAATTGGAAGGCTCGGCGGTGGCAACCCAGCCAGGTCTCCACCTTCTGATCACGCACCAGTTCTGCGTATTGGTGCCGACTCCAGGCGAGCACCATCACGAACACCCAGGTTTTAAACTCCTCCCCGGTGTGGACGTCGGTAATCACCGGTCCCGCACCGAAGTCAACCTGGGCAACATCGCCGGGTTCAAAGTCCAACACAGTGGTGGCCTGAGGGTTTGCAGCCTCCACACTCTGGAGAAACCGGCGTACAGACGAATAACTGCCGGTAAACCCGTATTTGCGCCCCAGCGCCTGGTGGATGGTTGTGCCCTGGATGCCCTGGCCCCGCCACTTCTTTACCTGATCGGCATAGGGCTCCACTTGAGACGTCATCTGGGCTCGCGGGGCGGCGGTGCCAAAGCAGGCGTTCAGTTCGGTGTCATTCGGGAGTTCATTGCCCGGGTCGAGCCAACCCCGGGTACTGGCCAGGTCACGTACCCCTCGAGCTTTCTTGCGGCCCATCAGGCCGGTCTGTGCAATAGCGCGGTCGGACTCGCCTAACCGCATGCGGACAATCACTTGTCGATACTCATACATCTCAAACCTCCGGTTTGCCATGGTGTTTTCCTCCTTGATCCGGCAAAAGCCGGCAAGGTTACACCAGTGAATTGGAAGTCTGAGATCCGCTAATCAGCGGCAGGTGGCTCCATTAGGCCGATCCTGAGGTGGCGCCATTAGGGCGATCATCAGGTGGCGCCATTAGGCCGATCATCGGGTGGCGCCAATAGGCCGATCCCGGAATGGCTCCATATGGGCGATCATTAACACCGTCGACGTGAAGTGTAGCAAATCCGAGATTCATCGTAAAACTCACGGCATTCCCGACATCCATTTTGAAGACCAG
>JAACFI010000504.1 GCA_009937575.1 Haliea sp. | reverse complement strand
CTACTTCGATCTAACGTAGGGTGCGCACTGCGCACCATCGGAATTCTTCTACGCTGCCCCCAACGCCGCATCACGCAATTCCTCGTAGGACGCCTGGATACACTCGGCATAAAACCCCGGGTCCGGCAACATGTCTCGGCAGGCATTGATGGCAATCGAGATCACCCCGTTGCAGCTCATGATGGCGTGGAAAAGGCCCATGCTGTCCATGATGGGACCGAAACCGGCGCAGCTGACCAGCTCAGCCCCGCACAGGTACAGGGGCGCCTGGGAACCGGCCACGTTGGTAATCACCGTATTCACCGGCGCCGAAGCCCCCGACGAAAACATCAGCCGGGTGCCGGTGCGCAGCATGGCCAGCGAGGCCAGCTGGGGCGGAATAACCTGGGCCAGGTCCTGGGTCGTCCTGGCGCCGATCGCCTCGGTGTAGCCCTTGGATGACAGCGATTCCTCGTGCACCGCAGCCAGCCGGGCCAGGGGATCCTCTATCTCACTGTGAATGGCCATACTCATCGCCGTCACCAGGTTGCCACCGGCATCCCGCTCGTCCTCGTTGCGGTAGCTGACCGGGATCATCGCCATGGGTGTGAAAGCCGGGCGCTCGTCCTTGCTTTCCAGGTACTTACGCAGGGCGCCCGCTACCACGGTCACCAGTATGTCATTGATGGTGACATCGCCGACGCGGCGCCGGATGCTCTTGACCTCATCCAGGTCGAAAAAGCGCCCTTCGATCACCCTGTGCGGCGAAATGGCACCGTTGAAGCGGGTACTGTGCCTGGACTTGACCGACTGCAGGCGCCGCTCCCTGAAGCCCTGGCGCAAACGGCCGGGAATAGGCGCTATATCCCTGGCCGCCTGCCACCAGCGGGCGGGAGAACGCAAACGGTTGAGGTAGGCGCGCCCCAACAGTTCCAGCGAACCCGGGTTGGCGCGCGGGTGGTAGGCTTCCCCGCGTGAATTTTTGCGCCGCCGCGGACTCTCGTCGTGCAGGGCGTGGATCGCCTGCAGTGCTGAGGCTCCATCCACCGCCGCGTGGTGCATCTTGTAGAGTATGGCAAAACTGCCCGGGGGCAGGAAATCTACATTGTCCAGGCCCTCGATCACATAGGCCTCCCACAGGGGACGCGAACGATCGATGGCGCGCGCCTGCAACCGCGCGACCTGGATACAGAGTTGGCGCCAGTCCCCCGGCTTCGGCAGGGCAATGTGGCGCACGTGGAACTCGATATCGAGATTCTCGGCGTCCAGCCAGAAGGGGTAATCGATGCCCAGTGGAACGCTTCCCAACCTGTGATGGAAGATCGGCGCCAGGGCTGCACGCTCCCTGAACGTCCGCAGAATATCTTTGAAGCGAACTTTTTCCCGTCCCGACGGTGGCGGACTGTAGAACATCAACAGCCCGATGTGCATCGGCGTGTCGGCCGCCTCCTGGGTCAGGAACAGGGCGTCAAGCGCGGTGAGTTGATCCAGGTTTTTTGCCAGCATGCTGCAACCCTACTACTGTGGGGGTGATCCCTCCTTGACCTCCGTCAAGGACTGTCCGGGATTTCAGCGCCTGTCCACCACGCGCTGGGCCTTACCTTCTGAGCGCGGAATACCGCCCTGGTCGTGTACCTTGACACTGGCGGAGACACCAATGTAAGACTTCACGCGGTGTTTCAGGGCTGCCTCGGCATCCTCCTTGCTCCCGGTGTTGGCGCCGCCCGCCAGTTCCACATTGATTTCGATGGCGTCCAGATTGCCCTGCTTGCTCAGCTCTATGAAATAGTGGGGCGACAGCGAGTCAATGGCCAGCAGTTGCTCCTCTATCTGTGACGGGAACACGTTCACGCCGCGGATAATAAGCATGTCGTCGCTGCGACCGGTAATCTTGTCCATCCTGCGCATGGTGCGACAGCTGCCGGGAAGCAGGCGAGTCAGGTCGCGGGTGCGGTACCGAATAACCGGCATGGCCTGCTTGGTCAGGCTGGTGAACACCAGTTCGCCCTCCTCGCCATCGGGCAGCAACTCGCCGGTGTCGGGATCGATGATCTCCGGGTAGAAGTGATCCTCCCAGATGGTCGGGCCGTCCTTGCTCTCCAGGCACTCCTGGGCGACACCGGGCCCCATCACCTCGGACAGACCGTAGATATCGATAGCGTCGATTTTGAGACGCTGTTCCATCTCCTGGCGCATGGCGTCGGTCCAGGGCTCGGCGCCGAAAATGCCGGCACGCAGGGACAGCTTGCCAGCATCCACCCGCTGTCGGTCCATTTCGTCGGCAATATTCAACATGTAGGAGGGCGTCACCATGATGATGTCCGGGTCGAAGTCCTGGATCAGCTGCACCTGTTTCTCCGTCTGCCCCCCGGACATAGGGATAACAGTACAACCCAGGCGCTCGGCGCCATAATGCGCCCCCAGGCCACCAGTGAACAGGCCGTAGCCATAGGACACGTGAACCTTGTCTGCGGCACTGCCACCCGCCGCGCGAATGGACCGCGCCACCACGTCGGACCATACGTCGATGTCGTCGCGGGTATAGCCCACCACGGTGGGCTTGCCGGTAGTGCCACTGGAGGCGTGCACCCGCACCACCTGTTCCATCGGCACGGCGAACATACCAAAGGGGTAGTTATCCCTCAGGTCCTGCTTGGTGGTGAAAGGAAACCTGGCCAGATCCTCCAGGGACTGCAGGTCATCCGGGCTCACACCGTGGTCATCGAACTTCGCTCGATAGGCAGGCGAGTTCTTATAGGCGTGGTGCATCGTGTTCTTCATTCTCTCAAGTTGCAGAGCGCGTAACTCGTCGACACTGGCTGTTTCGATGGCGTGCAACGGGTCCAGGCAGGGTTGCTTGTTCATCT
>JAACFI010000009.1 GCA_009937575.1 Haliea sp. | reverse complement strand
ATGTTGAAATCCACACTGTAGCGAATCATGTGGTTCCAGATTGCTTCCAGTGCGGACTGCGGGATGGGAAACGGTACCCCGGGATAATTTCCATCTATCTTCTGCCCATCCTCCACCAGGTTGGCCCCGGTGGCGTTTTTAAACGTATTGGCGTAGTACCAGTCCGGTCTGATAGTCCCGCGGTGTGTCGGGTACACATTCATCTTGTAACCGTCGGCACCATATTTTTCGAACATGGCCTTGGTGCCGGGGGTGAGAACATCTGCATACTCTGTCCAGTTGCTGGCGTCTATGGTGTACAGCGGAGTCTCGTCGGCATAGGGGTTGAGGTAATTATCGGAGCCGGCAACGAACCCCTCGGGAATGGGTGTGCCCTCCGGGTTCCAGGGCGGAATACTGCCATCGGCATTGCCGGCCATCTCGGCTCCCATGGGGGTGAGATCCTTGCCCAGGCGAGCGGCTTCTTCGGGTGATACAGCGGCAAACACCGTGCTGGCGGCGATGGAACTCAGGCAGACGGCTGCAAGTGATTTTCTGATCATCGGGCGGGTTACTCCTCGGAGATTTTAATTATCCCTCGAAGACTAGATCAGAACGGCGGAAATATCCACAATCGCCCGCGGTTTGTCTGTATTTCCCGCGCGGCGACTGTGGAGTCCGGCGTGATCAGGCCGCGTCGACAGCGGTCTCAGGGTCGAAGCGGATATTCATCTCTTTTACCGCGTTGACGAAGTAAGAGCGGACGAATTTCGGCTCCTCGCTGAACTTCGGGTTGCGCAGGCGTGGGATGATCTCCTCGAACATGATTCGCAGTTCCAGGCGCGCCAGGTGGGTGCCGATACAGAAATGCTGGCCGATGCCAAAGGAACGCAGCTGGTTGTACAGGTCGGGCATGCGCTCGGCGCGGGTGACATCGAAGCTCATGGCATCCTCGCCGAATACATCCTCGTCGTGGTTGACCGTGTGGTAGTGCAATAACACCTTGTCGCCCTTGCTGATGTGTTGCCCGCCCAACTCGGTGTCCTCCGTGGCGGTTCGGCGCATTGAGATGAACGCGGTGTTGTAACGCAGGATCTCCTCACAGGCGTTGGGGATCTTGTCCGGGTTGTCCACCAGGTACTGCAACTGGTCCGGGTGCTCCATCAACAGGCGCATGCCCTGGGCGATGACCGTGCGGGTGGATTCGTTGCCTCCCACCAGGATGAGAATAAACATCCAGCCGAACATCTCCTCGGAAACCGGCTGTCCGCTCAGTTCCGCGTCCAGCAGGGCGCCGGTGATATTGTCCATGGGCTGCTCACGGTGCTGTGCCGCCAGTTGCATGGCGTAGCCGATGACTTCCATGGCTGCGAGCTGCCCTTCCTCTTCGGACGTGGACATGTCGGGATCATCGGCGAAGATCATGGTGTTGGTCCAGTCGAAGAATTTCTTGCGATCCTCCAGGGGAACCCCCAGCAGTTCCAGGATCGCAATCAGCGGCAGCTCCGCCGCCACTTCTTCTACGAATTCGCACTCACCGCGGCCGGCCACGGCGTCGACGATGCGACTGGCGTGCTCGCGGAACTTGGGTTCGTAGGACTCCACCCGTTTGGGGGTGAAGGCATTGCGCACGATGCGGCGCACCTTCTGGTGAATCGGGGGGTCCATGTTGATGATGGTGTTTTGCTGCATTTCCACCGTGCCCTCGTCCATCTCCATGGGGAAGGCACTCCTGGCTGCCGAGGAGTACAGGTGGGGATTTTTTGAGACCAGGTCGAGGTCCTCCCTGCGGGTAACAACCCAGTAGGGGATTCCGGTCAGGGGGTCTTCCATGCGCACCACGGGTCCCGCCTCGCGAATCTCCCGCAACTGTTGATAGGGCATGCCCTGGGCATAGGTATCCGGGTCCAACAGGTTGGCAAACGGGCATTGGCTCATGGTGACCTCCAGCGTCAGTGCAATATCAGGGGAAAAGCTGTAACTAATGACTATTAGTTTGTAGCGGAATTGTGACACAGCTGTGGCAGCGGGTAAAGCTCAATTGGTTCTAATTGCCAGCTTTTTTTATACCTCTCCATCCAGGCTGCGATAGGCGAGGGCCTCGCCAAGATGGGCGCTGTCTACCGCAGGCGCCGCCTCCAGGTCGGCGATTGTACGCGCCACGCGCAAGGTGCGGTGCACCGCGCGCCCGGACAGGCACAGGCGTTCTGCAGCGGCTGCCAGTTCAGTTTCCTGAGCTCTCCCAAGTAAGCAAGTACTTGCTAATTCATCGCTGGATAATGTTGCATTGGACTTGCCCTGCCGCGCCTCCTGCAGTTGCCGACATTGCTTTACCCTGGTCCTGACAGTGGTCGAGGATTCTCCCCGGGCGGCAGGCCGGATCAGGTCGCCCGCGGCAACGCGAAAAACCTGGACATGCATATCGATCCGGTCCAGCAGTGGACCGGATAAGCGGGAGCGGTAGCGCTGTATCTGCTCCGGGGTGCAACGGCAATCCCGCTGTGGGTCCCCGAGAAAGCCACAGGGGCAGGGGTTCATCGCGGCTATCAACTGAAAACGGGCGGGATAAGTGAGCTTGTGACGAGCGCGGGAGATGGTGATCTGCCCCGACTCCAAGGGCTCGCGCAGTACCTCGAGACTGTGTCGGCTGAACTCGGGCAGTTCGTCGAGAAACAGTACACCACCGTGGGCCAGGGAGATTTCCCCGGGCCTGGGCTTGCTGCCTCCGCCTGCCAGGGCAACGGCGCTGGTGGTGTGGTGCGGGCTGCGAAAAGGCCGGCAAAAAGCGTCCTCCGGTACATTGCTGAAGCAGATGTCCCGCAGCGCCAGGCCGGTGAGGGCTTCCCGGGAATCCGGCGGTGGCAGGATGCCCGGCAGTCGGCTGGCCAGCAGGGTCTTGCCGGTTCCCGGCGGGCCGTAAAAAAGCAGGTTGTGGCCCCCGCAGGCGGCGATTTCCAGGGCGCGGCGGGCCGATTCCTGGCCGATGACATCCTCGAGATCCGGGTAGCGGTGGCGGCCGGGGGATTGCCCGCCTGTGGCGGGTTCGATGGCGCGATTGCCGTTGAGATGAGCGCAGAGAGTCAATAGATCGGGGGTAGGGATAACCCGGCAATCCTCCACCCGGGCGGCTGAGGGTGCGCTTTCGGTGGGCACCACCAGGCTGCGCCGGGTTCTGCCGGTGGCCAGGGCCGCGGTGAGCGTGCCGGGCACCGGTCGCAGACTGCCATCCAGTGCCAGTTCCCCCAGGAATTCGTGATTTGCCAGGGTCAGTCCCGGTACCTGGCCGGAGGCGGTGAGGATCCCCAGTGCTATAGGGAGATCGAAGCGTCCCCCCTCCTTTGGCAGGTCGGCGGGGGCCAGGCTGATGGTGATGCGCCGGTCGGGAAACTTGAAATGGGAGTTGAGAATGGCGCTGCGTACCCTGTCCTTGCTCTCCCGAACCGCGGTTTCGGGCATTCCCACTATATGGAAGGCGGGCAGGCCGTTGGACAGGTGGGCCTCCACCCGTACCAGGGGGGCATCCAGGCCGGTCATGGCCCTGCTGAACACTATCGATAAATCCATGGCTCGTCCGTGAGCGCGCTGTTAGCCACCTGGCGGTGGCCGGGTTGTCAGTTCCCCTCGAGGGACTCCAGTTCCAGGGTCAGGGATTCCAGAACCGCTTCCAGTTCCTCCACCCGGGCGCGGGTCCGCTCGAGAATTTCGGCCTGGGCATCGAATTCCTCCCGGCTGACCACATCCAAACGAGCCAGGGCGGATTGGGCCAGGTTGCGGGCACTTTTGTCCACCCCGCTGCCGAAGTTGCCGGCGCCGATCAGTTCGCCGACCTGTTGCAGGACTTCCCAGGGGGGAGGGGGTGGTTTCAGTGCCATGGTCGCCTTATTCCTCGAGTTATTTTCCAAGTTTCGAATTCTAGAGGAATTCCGCGGACAGGCACAGCTCAGGGCTGCGCTCCAATAAGGTGCATTGCACTATATTGGTGCGTTTGAAGTGAGCTCAAATGGGGAGAACACATGGGGCTGTCAAGGTAATAATCACTTAACTATTTGAAATTTGTAGTGTTATATGCCGCTGGCACATCCCGTGCAGTCAGAGAGTGACAGACCGTGTAGAGCGCGCACAACGCGCCCGTAGCTGGTTATGACGCGATACATTTTCTGTAAACCTGGAAAATTATGGAGAGATTGAAACATGTTGAACAAGAAATTACTTCCCGCTGCTGTAACTGCCGCCCTGCTGGCAGGTACTTCCCTGGCACAGGCCCAGGACGAACCCGCCATCGTGACCGGTGACGAACTGGTCAGCGGCTTCGAGATCAGCGGCAATGTGGCCCTGACCACCGATTACCGCTTCCGCGGTATTTCCCAGTCTGATGAAGACTTCGCCGTACAGGGTGGCTTCGATGCCGAGTTTGGTCCCGGTTTCTACCTCGGAATGTGGGGATCCAGCGTCGACTTCGACACCAATGGTGACGGTTACGATGGCAGCCTGGAACTCGACTACTACGGTGGCTGGGCCAGCTCGATCGGCGATACCGATTTCGGCATCGACGTGGGTTATATCTATTACGACTACCCCGGTGACAACGGCGATGAAGGCGACTACCAGGAGTTCTATATTGGCGGCTCCTGGAGGGATCTGTCCCTGCAGGTGAACTACTCGGACGACTACTACGCGGAAACCGATGAGTTCTGGTACGTGTCCGGCGACTACAGTTTTGGCTTGTTTGATACCGGGCTGACTGTCGATCTTCACGTTGGTTTGAACTTCCTGGAAGAGGACGGGGGTTTCCTGGCGACTGACGAAGACCAGTACACCGACTATTCGGTTGCTGTGACCTACAACTGGGCGAGCGTCGATTGGTCCCTGGCTTACGTTGGTACAGACCTGGACGAGGAAGATGTGTTCGACACCGACTGGGCTGACGACACAGTAGTATTCACAATCGCAAAAAGCCTCTAATAAGGGCAAGTAGTACCGAGCCGACCGGCTTGCCCAACGTGGCCCGCCCGGTCGGCTCCACTTCAGGAGAAAACTATGAAACTAATCACTGCCATTGTGAAGCCATTCAAGCTGGACGACGTCCGCGAAGCGCTTTCCGAAATTGGCGTTCAGGGCATCACTGTGACTGAGGTCAAGGGCTTCGGTCGCCAGAAGGGGCACACCGAGCTGTATCGCGGAGCCGAATACGTCGTCGATTTTTTACCCAAGGTGAAAATCGAAGTCGCCGTTGCCGAGGCGGTGGTCGACCAGACCATCGAGGCAATTACCAAGGCGGCTAATACCGGCAAGATCGGTGACGGCAAGGTGTTTGTCTCCCCGATGGAGCAGGTAATCCGTATCCGTACCGGCGAGACCGGCGAAGACGCGATCTAATCACAAAGACTGTTAGTAGAGACTTATTCCCATGGAAAACAATATTTTCGAACTACAGTACGCCTTAGACACGTTCTACTTCCTGATCTGTGGCGCACTGGTAATGTGGATGGCGGCTGGCTTTGCCATGCTTGAGGCTGGCCTGGTCCGCGCCAAGAACACCACTGAGATCCTGCTCAAGAACGTGGCCCTGTTCGCGGTGGCCTGTACTATGTACCTGATCGTCGGTTACCACCTGATGTATGACGGTGGAATCTTCCTGTCCGGTGTTACCACCGTGGCGGGTATGGACGATGCGGCCGTTGCCCAGGTGCTCGCGGATTCCGCTGAGGCCGGCTTTGATGGCGACTCGGTCTATTCAGGCGCCTCCGACTTTTTCTTCCAGGTGGTATTCGTGGCAACCGCCATGTCCATCGTCTCGGGCGCGGTCGCGGAGCGGATGAAGCTGTGGGCCTTCCTGGCGTTCGCCGTGGTCATGACCGGCTTCATCTACCCGATCGAGGGTGGCTGGACCTGGGGTGGCAAGGCGGTTCCCTTCATCGGTGAACTGAGCTATAGCGACTACGCCGGTTCCGGTATCGTACACATGGCCGGTGCGGCCGCTGCCCTGGCAGGTGTCCTGCTGCTGGGCGCTCGTAAGGGCAAATACGGTGCCGATGGTTCGATCAGGGCTATCCCGGGTGCCAATCTGCCCCTGGCGACACTCGGTACCTTCATCCTGTGGATGGGCTGGTTCGGTTTCAACGGGGGTTCCACCCTGAAGCTGGGCGGCATCGCAGTCGCCAACGAGGTGGCCAACGTCTTCCTGAACACTAATGCGGCGGCCGCGGGCGGCCTGATCGGTGCGCTGATCGTGGCCCGCATCCTGTTCGGCAAGGCTGACCTCACCATGGCCCTGAACGGCGCCCTGGCCGGCTTGGTGGCAATCACTGCCGAGCCTGCTGACCCGTCACCGCTGATGGCTACCATCATCGGTGCAATCGGCGGCGTGATCGTGGTATTCAGCATCATCAGCCTGGACAAGATGAAGATCGACGATCCAGTCGGTGCCATCTCGGTACACGGTGTGGTCGGACTGTGGGGTATCTTCGCGGTACTGCTATCCGATCCCGACGCGACCTTCATGGGCCAGCTGGTTGGCGCCCTGGTCATCTTCATCTGGGTGTTCTTCGCCAGCCTGATCGTCTGGGGTATCCTCAAGGCGATCATGGGTATCCGCGTCAGCGAGGAAGAGGAATACGAGGGTGTAGACCAGTCCGAGTGCGGCATGGAAGCCTACCCCGAGTTCGTCGGTGCCAGCGGCAGCGGCCTGTAACAACAAGCTTGCGGGCGCATTTTCGGATGCGTGCTTTGGGGGCCTTTCGGCCCCCTTTTTTATGTCCATGGATGGGCCGGCCGGCGTTCCGGGGTACGCCGCGGAAGCCATGGATGGCGTGAGCGGCGCGCCTAAATTCACTACGATAGTAGACCAAGCGGCAATCCCAAGGCCCCCTCCACTTGCCATTCTCCAATACCCTTCCATAATATCCATATCAACCCCACCACAGAGTCAAAGCCATGAAACTGGTCACAGCGATTATCAAGCCCTTCAAGATGGACGACGTGCGCGCGGCGCTGTCTGAGATCGGTGTACAGGGCATTACCGCCACCGAGGTCAAAGGCTTCGGGCGTCAGCGGGGGCACACGGAACTTTACCGTGGGGCGGAGTATGTGGTGGATTTCCTGCCCAAGGTCAAACTGGAGATCGCGGTGGGCGATGACCAGGTGGATACGGCTATCGATGCCATCGTCAAGTCCGCCAATACCGGCAAGATCGGTGACGGCAAGATCTTTGTCTCGCCGCTGGAGCAGGTGATCCGCATTCGCACCGGGGAGACCGGGGAAGAGGCGATTTAGGGGGTATCCAAACTGGCAATGGCCCCCGGTAACTGCCGGAGGTTAGCAATCTCCCGATCCGCCCTCTCCCCGCCGGGCCACTCGGTGTCCTGGGAATTCATCCATACCGTGCGCAACCCCACCTCACGGGCACCCTGTATATCGTGCTCGGGATTGTCCCCTACGTGGATGATCTGTGCCGGTTCCACGCCTGAGCGTTCCAGCGCGGCGTGGAACATGTCCGGGTGGGGCTTGCTGGCGCCGATGTCTTCCGCCAGGAAAGCGAAGTCGAAATACTCGCCGGCATCGGTCTTGTAGATGTCGGCATTGCCGTTGGTGAGGGCGCCCAGGGTATAGCGACCGGCCAACTGTTCCAGTACTCCCAGGGCCTCTTCGTAAAGCACCACTTTGTGGCGCTCCTGCAGGAAAGCATCGAAAGCCTTTTCTGCACCGCTGCGTGATTCCTGTTCTGCATAGCCCGCCGCCAGCTGCAGTTCATACAGCATCTGGATGCGCATCTGGCTGACGTTGTGCAGCAGCTGGGGATGTCGCTTCCACACGGATTTCTTGAATTCCCACAGCCCCTCGTGGTCGTAGGCATCGATGGCGCCGGGGCGGTGCTGCAGCAACCACTCGCGCTGTACCTGTTCAGCTCGCAGCAGGGCGGGGTCCACGTCCCACAGGGTGTTGTCCAGGTCGAAGGTGATGACCTCGATGGCCACGGCGGGTTTCACCTGTCCTTGCGCTTTTTGGCGCGGGGGTGGGCTGCGTCATACACCTTGGCCAGGTGCTGGAAGTCCAGGTGGGTGTAGATCTGGGTAGTCGAGATGTTGGCGTGCCCCAGCAGCTCCTGCACCGCCCTGAGGTCGCCGCTGGATTCCAGCATGTGACTGGCGAAGGAGTGGCGCAACATGTGCGGATGTACATCCTGGTGCATGCCGGACTTGCGTCCCTGCAGTTTCAGGCGCGCCTGGATGCTGCGCACGCTGATGCGCCTGCCGCGGCTACTGGTAAACAGGGCTTTGGCACTGTCCTCGTCAGCCGCGGTATGCGGCCGTACCTCCAGCCAGCGCTCGATGGCCTCCAGCGCTACCGACCCCACCGGCACGGTGCGAGTCTTGCTGCCCTTGCCGGTGACTGATAGCAATTGTGAATGCCGGTCGATGTCGTCAATATTCACCGACACCAGCTCCGCCAGTCGCAACCCGGAGGAGTAGAACAGCTCGGCAATAGCGCGGTCGCGACGATCGATGACTGATTCACCGGCAAAAGACAGGTACTTTTCCACCTGGTCTGCGTCCAGGGTTTTGGGCAGCTTGCGGGGCTTGCGCGGGGCCTGCACACTGGCGGCGGGATTGCGGGGGCGGCCTCGTTCCCGACCCAGGTAATTGAAGAAAGACCGGGCGGCTGACAGGCTGCGCTGGATACTGCTGCCGGCGAGACCGCGCCGGTGCATCTCGCTGACCCACTGTCTTATATCGGCCTCCGCCAGCTGTTCGGCGGACCGACGTCCATGTCGCTCACAGTAACGCTGCAGGGAGGCCAGGTCGCGCCGGTAATTGGCCAGGGTGTGCGCCGACAACTGGCGCACATCGCGAAGGTAGGAGAGGAATGCCTCCGCCGCCTGCTCGAACTCCACAGCGGGTGAAGCTGCGGCTGCCCCGGGGGCGGTCACGTTCAGGCGGGCGCACCCTGCAGACGCGGCAGCAGGCGCACGATAACGTCGGCGATATGCGCCAGGAACAGGGTTCCCATATTGCTGTTGTAGCGACCGGCGTCGGAACTGCCCACAGCGATGAGGCCCAGTTTGGGGCCGGTGCCGAGTGGCATCAGCGCGGCGGAACCGACCTCGCCGGCGTCGGGAAACAGGTAGTTGAGTTCTTCCTTGCGCAGGGCACCGCACACCGCTTTGTTGCCCTTGAGCAGGGCGCCGATTTCGGTTTTGGCGCTCTCGGCGCTCTCCACCCGACAGGCATCCTGGCTGTCCTGGTCACCGAACAGGATGATGCTGGCGTGCTCCACGTCGAAGTCTACTGCCATGGAGTCCATGAACGTGCTGCACAGGGAGGTGGGGGAGTCGGCCTCTAGAAGTTTCAGTACCAGGATGCGGGTCCGCTCGTAGAGCCTGTCGTTGTCCCGGGCGTTGGCAGTGAGCGAGTTGAGGCGATGGCGCATATCCACGTTGCGCTCTCGCAACACGCTGACCTGCTTTTCCACCAGGGACACGGCGCTGCCGGAAGCATGGGAAACGTGCAGGTGATCCAGCAGATCCGGATTGCGCTGCAGAAAATCGCCGTTGCTTTTCAGGTAGTCCCTGACGGTGTCGTCATCCAGCTCATCGATCGCCGCGGGTGCGGCCTCTACCTTTCCCTTGTTGGCTGCCATAGCGATTCCTGCCCCCTGGTCGCAGCCGGCACTGTCGGCCGGTTCTTCAGATTTTTATAGTCCCCTCGAACACCACCGCGGTGGGTCCGGTCATTATCACGGGCCGGTCTTCGCCAGCCCAGGATATGGAAAGCTTACCTCCCGGCAGCGCAACTGTCACGGGGTCCTGCAATTCTCCACACAAAATACCGTCGACAACAGCGGCACAGGCACCGGTACCACAGGCCAGGGTTTCGCCCACGCCGCGCTCGAACACGCGCAGCCTGATGTTGTTGGCATCCACTACCTGCATAAAGCTCACGTTGACTCCCTGGGGGAAATCCCCGTGAGATTCGATCAGTGGGCCGAGCGCCTCTACCGGAGCGGTATCGACATCGTCAACCCGTAGAATCGCGTGGGGATTGCCCATGGAGACGGCACCCACCTCCATCCGGGTGCCTTCCACATCCAGCGGGTAACGCCGGGCGCGAGTCTCTGCGAGAAAGGGAATCTCCCGCGGTTCGAACCGGGGTACGCCCATGTCGACCTCCACGTCCTCGCGATTGCGCACCCGCAACTCGATGATGCCCGCGGCGGTTTCGACGGTGATGACCCGCTTGCTGGTGAGTTTTTTGTCGCGCACGAAACGGGCAAAGCAGCGCGCGCCATTGCCGCACTGTTCCACCTCGTTGCCATCGGCATTGAAAATGCGATAGCGGAAATCCACCTCTGGACTGCCGGGAGCCTCCACCACCAGCAGCTGGTCGCAGCCGATGCCGAAATGCCGATCGGCAATTCTGCGCACGTCCCGGGGGCGCAGACGACAGCGCTGGCTGATCAGGTCGATCACCACGAAGTCATTACCGGCGCCGTGCATTTTGGTGAAGTTCAGCAACATAGGGGTATTCGTCCGACAATCCGCGAGATGTCAGTCCGGCAGGCGGCTCTCCGTTCGCATCATATCAGCAATTGTCTCCCGCTCCCTGACCAGGTGAGCGCGGTCGCCGTCCACCATGACTTCCGCCACCCGCGGGCGGGTGTTGTAGTTGGAGCTCATGGTAAAACCGTAGGCACCGGCGCCGAACATCGCCAACAGGTCTCCCTGTGCCAGGCTCAATTCCCGGTCCTTGCCGAGGAAGTCGCCGGTCTCGCACACTGGCCCCACCACATCCCAGCGGGCGTTCTGGCCGCGGGG
This sequence comes from Haliea sp., assembly GCA_009937575.1. Lineage (GTDB taxonomy): Bacteria > Pseudomonadota > Gammaproteobacteria > Pseudomonadales > Halieaceae > JAACFI01. Next base: position 21,613 of record JAACFI010000009.1, on the reverse strand, counting down.
ATTGTGCTCGACCGGCTGGATGTCCAGCCAGGCCTGGTAAAGGGCCGGGCGGATCATGTCGTTCATCGCCGCATCCACCAGGGCGAAGTTGTGTTCCGGGGTGGGCTTGAGGTATTCCACCCGGGTCACCAGGATGCCGGCATTGGCCGCGATGGAACGACCGGGCTCAAGCAGTAACTGCAGTTCACGCCCGGCCAGGGCCTCGCGCACCGCGCCTATGTAATCGGCAATGGAGGGCGGGTTCTCATCCCGATAGCGCACGCCCAGGCCGCCACCCAGGTCCAGGTGGCGAATGGCGATGCCCTCGCCGGACAGGGTATCGATCAGGTTCAACAAGCGCTGCAGGGCATCGATGAAGGGGCTGATTTCCGTCAGCTGTGAACCGATGTGACAGTCCATGCCGGTCACCCGGACATTGGGCAGCGCCGCTGCCCGGCGGTACACCGCCAGGGCCTCCTCCACGGTGACCCCGAACTTGTTTTCCCGCAGGCCGGTGGAAATGTAGGGGTGGGTGCCGGCGTCCACATCCGGGTTGACCCGCACCGAGACCGGGGCCACCTGGCCCATCTCCCCGGCGACGCGATCGAGGACCTCCAGTTCCGCCGCGGATTCCAGGTTGAAGCAGTAAATCCCCAGCTCCAGCGCCCGGGCCATCTCTCGCGGCTGCTTGCCCACGCCGGAGAATACCACCTTACCGGGGTCTGCTCCCGCAGCCACCACCCGCTCCAGCTCGCCGCCGGAGACGATATCGAAACCCGCACCCAGGCGTGCCAGCAGGTTGAGGACCGCGAGGTTGGAATTGGCCTTTACCGCATAACAGACCAGGTGGTCACTGCCATCTAGCGCATCCCGATACGCCGCGAAAGCGGATTCAAGGGCGGCGCGGGAGTAGATATAGCAGGGCGTGCCCTGGTCGGCCGCGATGCTGGCAACGGGGACGTCCTCCGCGTAAAGCCTGCCGTCACGATAGTTGAAATAGTCCATGAGCCGATTCCGTCAGCTTGCACCGGGGGCCGTTGCACTGGGCGCGGGCGGTACGGTTGCCGGTTGCGGCTGGGCACTGGGGGCCGGAGGTTCCTCCCTGGGCATGTACAGGGGCCCCATCTGGCCACAGCCGGCCAGTAGCGGCAGGGCCAGGGCCAGGCTGAATATTGCAAGCATCGCGCGCATTTCCGGTTTCCACAGTGCAAAACGCGCAATTATAACGCTCGCGCAGCTTCGTGGACACCACCGCCGACCGCCCTGTTCACCGCGGCGGGCAGCCCTTATCATGTAGGCCTGCTTTCACCAGATTGAGCCCGGCGATGACGGAATCGGAATTCAATGACATGATCGACCAGACCTTCGAGGCGCTGGAGCTGGCCCTGGATGAGGTCGAGGACGACCTGGATTACGATACCGGCGGGGGGGTCCTCACGGTGGAATTCGACAATGGCACGACCATGGTGTTCAGTCGCCAACCGCCCACCCGGCAGTTGTGGTTGGCGGCCCGCGCCGGGGGATTCCATTTCGCCTGGAACGAGCAGGCCGGTGACTGGTGTGATACCCGTGACGGCAAATCCTTCCGACCTTTCGTGGTAGAGCAGATGCGCGAGCAGGCGGGTATCGACTTTGCCTGGGGTTAGGCGGTCGGCAGGGCTGCTCTCGGCGACGCTGCTTTCGTTGCCGACAGTGGCCACCGCCGACACTATCGAGGACCCCCTTTACGTCAAGAACCTGAGCCCGGTGGCAGGGCTGCTGGGACTGCCCTCCCAGCGCAGTGCCGATACCCTTGGCGGCGGTGTGTTGGCGGGCGCAATTCACAGCAGCATTGCCAATCACTATGTGAACGATTCAAACAAGGATGAATTCCTCAATCTGGACGGAGAGACCGTGAGAGTGGCGTTGGACCTGCGCTACGGCATAGCCGCCGATTGGGAACTGCAGCTGGAAGTACCCTGGCTTGATCACAGTGGGGGTGAACTGGACGACTGGATTGACGACTGGCACGATTTGTGGGGCATGTCGGACGGTGGGCGCTCCAACGTACCCAGGGATCTTCTGGACTATCGCTACGTGACCCGGGAGGGGGATTTCTTCGGGCTGTCGGAAGACAGCTCCGGCCTGGGTGATGTCAGCCTGTCACTCAATTACGCGTTCTATCGCGATGATAACGCGGTGGCCAGCCTGGTCCTGGGATACAAGTTTGGCACCGGGGACGAGGACGATTTTCTCGGTAGCGGTGCGGACGACGGTTATATAGCCCTGCGCTTTTCCGGTCGGGACCTGTCGGGATTACCGCTCAGCTGGCACGGCCAGGTTGGCTACCTGCGCGCCGGTGACAGTGATTTGCTGGAGGATACCCAGGACCAGAACCTGTGGTTTGCCGGCCTGGCATTGGACTGGCAACTGGCCGCCAACTGGTCGTTGATAGCCCAGCTGGACAGTCACGCCGCGCCGATGGACAGCGATCTCAAGGGGGTGGGCGGCGAGGCCTTCATGTTGACCGGGGGGGTGCGCTGGCGATTTACCGAGCGCTGGGCCCTGGATGTCAGTGTGGTGGAAGACATCCGTGTGGCAACCGCACCGGATGTGATGTTCCAGGCCAGTCTGCGTTACAGCCCCTAGTCTCTTTGTTCCAGCCTGGCCAGGGCGCGCTGCGCAGCCGCCGCCACCTGTGACGGCGCCGTGCCGCCCAGGTGATCCCGGGCGGCCAGGGAGCCCTCCAGCGTCAACACGTCGAACACGTCCTCGCCAATATCGGCGCAAAATCCCTGCAGGGTTTCCAGCTCCATTTCCGCCAGATCCAGCCCGCAGTCGACGCCGTGGGCGACCGCTTTTCCAACTACCTCGTGGGCATCGCGGAAAGGCAGGCCCAGGCCCACCAGGTAGTCCGCCAGGTCGGTGGCAGTGGAGAACCCGCGCCGGGCCGCCTCGCGCATCTGGTCCGGGCGAGGGCGGATAGCGGGAATCATATCGCCGAAGGCCCGCAGGGAGTCGAGCACCGTGTCCACGGTATCGAACAGTGGCTCCTTGTCTTCCTGGTTGTCCTTGTTATAGGCCAGGGGCTGGCTCTTCATCAGGCTCAGCAGTGATACCAGATGTCCGTTGACACGTCCCACCTTGCCGCGCACCAGTTCCGGTACATCCGGGTTTTTCTTTTGCGGCATGATGGATGAACCGGTACAGAACCGGTCTGGCAGTTCGATAAAATCGAATTGCGCCGAGGTCCACAGGACCAGTTCCTCGGAAATGCGCGACAGGTGCGTCATCAGCAGGGCGGCGAAGCTGCAGAACTCGATGGCGAAGTCCCGGTCGGAGACCGAGTCCAGTGAATTCTCCGTGGGCTTGTCGAAACCCAGCGCACTGGCGGTCTGTTCCCGATCGATTGGGTAGGTGGTGCCCGCCAGTGCCGCGGCCCCCAGTGGTGACTGGTTGAGGCGCACGCGGCAGTCCATCAGCCGGCTGTGGTCCCGCTCCAGCATCTCGTTCCAGGCCAGCAGGTGGTGCCCGAAGGAAACCGGTTGGGCGGTCTGCAGGTGGGTAAATCCGGGCATGATGGTATCTGTGTTCTGCGCGGCCATTTCGATGGTGCCACGCTGCAGCCTGGTCAGTTCGGCTGCAATGCGGTCGATGGCGCCGCGCAGGTACAGGCGGATGTCGGTGGCGACCTGGTCATTGCGTGAGCGGCCCGTGTGCAGTTTCTTGCCTGTGACGCCGATCAGTTCGGTCAGGCGCGCCTCAATATTCATGTGCACGTCTTCCAGTTCTACCGACCACTGAAAGCTGCCATTTTCGATCTCGGACTGCACCTGGGCGAGGCCGCGCTGGATCTCCTGCAGCTCGTTCTCGTCCAGCACGCCTACATTGCACAACATGCTGGCGTGCGCCAGGGAACCGGCGATGTCCTCGGCGGCCATACGCTGGTCGAACTGCACCGAGGCGGTAAAGCGTTGCACGAAGGTGTCGGTCGCCTCGCTGAAACGCCCACCCCAGAGCTTGCTGGTGTCTTGATCTTTAGTCATTGCACGGTCTTGTCACTGTAAAAGTTTGGCTTGTCGGGGCCAAGCAAGGGTGCAAGTATATCAGCAACGGGGAGGTGGAGCGTATTGATGCCGGATGGACCGGAGCAACAGCTGAAAGCTGCGGGGGGGGAGAGGTCCGCGCCGGAGTTTTTCATCCCGGACCTGTGTGCTACCCGACCGGTATTCGTGATGATCCTGCTGGCGCAACTGATGGTCATCGTTTACGTGTTGGCCGGCAGTGCACTGCCCCGTTTCAACTGGGACCTGTTTGGCACCAGCTCCCTGTTCGTGCAGTGGGTCCTGTTGCTCAGCCTGGCCGTGCTGTGCCGCATGCGCCTGCCTTTCAGTCGCCTCGGGCTGCCGACGGCCACCGCCGGCAGCCTGCTGCTGGTCATGGCGGTCACTGCGCTCAGCAGCTATGTGGCCCTGCAGCTCTACCCCCAGATCAACCGGGCCACAGAGCAGAACTGGTGGGTGCTTCGCAACCTGCTGGTGGCGGCCGTGCTCACCGGTATTCTCCTGCGGTATTTTTACCTGCAACAGCAGCTGCGCCTGCAGGAGCAACTGGAGTTGCTGTCGCGACTGGAATCCCTGCGTTCACGAATCCATCCGCACTTCCTGTTCAATACTCTCAACAGTATCGCCAGCCTGATCGTGTCCCGGCCGGAGGCGGCGGAGCAGGCGGTGGAAGACCTGTCGGAGCTGTTCCGGGTGAGCCTGCGGGATGACCAGCGCTCCGCCACCGTGGCGGATGAGTTGCGCCTCTGTGAACTCTACCTGGGTATCGAGCAGCTGAGACTGGGGGACAGGCTGAGGGTGGCCTGGCAGGTGGACGAGGCTGCCCGCGAGCAGCCTATGCCCAGCCTGCTGTTGCAGCCCCTGGTGGAGAATGCCGTTTACCACGGCCTGTCCCAGTTGCCCGCCGGCGGCCTGGTTCATATTGACGTGAAGTTTGCCGGTGGTGAGGTGCGGGTAAGAGTGGAAAACCCGGTTCCCGCCCAGTCGCGCCGGGGGGATGGGCACCGGATGGCGTTGCACAACATTGAACAGCGCCTGCAGGCCCTGTACGGCTCCAGGGCCAGCCTGGCTGCCGGTCGGGAGCGGGATCACTTCACGGTTCGGCTCAGTTACGCGCCGGGAGCCGCCCTGTGAAGATATTGCTGGTGGACGATGAAGCCCTGGCAAGGGAGCGCCTGTCACGGTTGCTGGGCAGGTTGCAACCGGACACCGAATGCCTGGAGGCAGCCTCAGGTCCTGAGGCCCTCGCTATGGTAGAGAGCCACTCCCCTGATCTCCTGCTGCTCGATATCCGGATGCCCGGAATGGACGGCATCGAGGTCGCCTCCCACCTGGATACCCTGGAGAGCCCGCCGGCGATTATTTTCTGTACCGCCTACGACGAATACGCCCTGCAGGCACTGCAGCACCAGGCCGTGGCCTACCTGTTGAAACCGGTCAGGGAAGCGGAGCTGGCCCGGGCGCTGTCGGGGGCTGGCCGGGTGAACCGGGTGCAGCTGGCCAGCCTGCGAGAGGGGGAGCCAGCCTCGGCGCGGACTCACATCAGCAGTCAATCCCACCGCGGCCTGGAAACCATGCCGGTGGACGAGGTGCGCTGCTTCCTGGCGCAGCAGAAATACGTGGTCGCCCATGGGCCCGACAGGGAAATGCTGTTACAGGAATCCCTGAAGGAACTTGAGCGGGAGTTTGGCGACCTGTTCCTGCGGGTGCACCGCAATGCGCTGGTGTCCAGCAGGCATTTGCGGGGTCTGCAGCGGGATGAACAGGGCGGCTGGCACGCCGAGTTGGACGGCCTGGAAGAAGGGCCCGCGGTCAGCCGGCGCCACCTGGCCGAGGTAAAGCAACACCTGCTGGTGCGCTGAGCCCGGTCGCCGCTACCTGCCGCTGCTGGTATGATTGCGTCCCTTCTACCAGGAAGCTCCACCATGTCGCGCACTCTGACCATAGCAACCCGCGAAAGCCCGCTGGCCCTTTGGCAGGCCGAGTTCGTGCAGGCCGCCCTGGAGCGCGCCCACCCGGGACTGGAAGTGAAGTTGCTGGGAATGACCTCGCGCGGTGACCAACTGCTGGACGTACCGCTGGCGAAGGTAGGCGGCAAGGGCCTGTTTGTGAAGGAACTCGAAACCGCCCTGCTGGACGGCAGGGCAGATATCGCCGTGCACTCCATGAAGGATGTCCCGATGGAGTTTCCCCAGGGTCTGGGGCTCGGGGTTATCTGCGAGCGCGAAGACCCCTCCGATGCATTGGTCAGCAATCATTTCCCTACCCTGGAGCAGTTACCCGCCGGCAGCGTGGTGGGTACATCCAGCCTGCGCCGGGAGTGCCAGTTGCGCGCTCGCCGGCCAGACCTGGAGGTGAAATTTCTGCGCGGCAACGTCAATACCCGACTGCGAAAACTCGACGAGGGAGAGTACGACGCGATCATCCTTGCCAGTGCCGGCCTTATTCGCCTGGGGTTTGAGGGACGCATCGCGCAACAGATCCCGGTGGCCGATTCCCTCCCCGCGGGTGGTCAGGGGGCGGTGGGCATTGAGCTGCGCAACAATGATGCCTCGACCCTGGATCTGTTACAGGCGGTGCACCACGAGCCCACCGCCGAGCGAGTAGCAGCCGAGCGGGCCATGAACCGCAGGCTGCAGGGTGGCTGCCAGGTACCGATCGCCTGTTTCGCAGAGCACCGGGAGCAGGGAGAGCGCCTGTGGCTTCGCGGCCTGGTGGGTCGCCCGGACGGCTCGCAAATCCTGCGTGCGGAGGGCGAGGCATGCTGCGACCAGGCCGTCACACTGGGCGAACAGGTGGCGGAGCAACTACTGTCCCAGGGAGCCGGGGAGATACTGGCCGAGGTCTATGGCTGAGCCTGGTCCGGCGATACTGGTTACCCGCCCGGCGGGACAGGCCGCTGGCCTGTGCCGGGCGTTGGCAGAGCGGGGATACCGGGTATTTCACCAGCCGTTACTGGAACTGGAGGCACTGGAAGACGTGCCACCATCCCAGCGCCGGCAGCTGCTGGACCTCGATAACTACCAGCATGTGATATTTATCAGCGCCAACGCAGTCCGCCACGGTATGGAGCGGATAGCGGACTACTGGCCCCAGCTGCCCGTGGGCCTCAACTGGTACGCGGTGGGCGAAGCCACCGCGACACTGCTCACAGAATACGGGGTGCAGGTGTGCGCACCCGGTGAGGCCATGAACAGCGAGGGCCTGCTGGCGCTGGAATCCCTGCAGTCGGTCGCTGGTGAGCGGGCGCTGATCGTGCGCGGAGAGGGCGGACGCAGCCTGTTACGGGAGGAGCTTGCCCGGCGCGGTGCGCGAGTGGACGAACTTGCCTGTTACCGGCGCAAGTGTCCGCACCTGGGGCCCGGCGAACTGGCCCGGCAGCTGGAAAAATCCGGTATTCAGTTGATCCTGATCAGTAGTGGTGAGGGTTTACTCAATCTGCAGGCATTGCTTAGCCCGCAAGAAACTACTAAGTTTAGCCATATAAGCCTCGTCGTACCCTCGCCTCGGGTCGCCGCAATGGCACACAAGGCGGGTTTTGATCGCGTGATCACTGCCGGCAATGCCTCTGACCCGGCGATGCTACGCGCACTCGAGGAATGGACATCCAGCTCTGGAGACTAGCGAGTGAGCGAGAAGGAAGATAAGAATATCGAGCAGGTGGTGGAAGAGGCGGAGAGCGCCGATACCTCGCTGAACAACGACGACAGCCCGGTGGAGGAGCCAGAACCCCACGTACCCGTCACCCCTGCCCCGGCGCCCAGGGAAGCTCCCGCGCCTCGCAAATCATCATCCGCGCTGGCCTGGCTGGCGCTGTTACTGGTGCTTGTCCTGGGCGGGGCTGCGGCCTGGTACCTGCAGGATCTGTTGCGCCGTGAAGCGGCGCTGCTGGATCGCCTGGCGGAGCTGGAGGCTGCGGCGGGCCAGGAAGAGGACAGGCTGGAACAAATGGCCGGGCGCTGGCAGGACCAGTTGCAGCAGGGCCTGGACCAACTGCAGGCGGAAGCCGCCAGCCAGGCGGCCAGCCAGGCCCAGGCGGCCCGTTCATTAGAGGAACAGATGGCCGCGGTGCGCACCGAGCTGGCGCGCTTCAGCGCCACCGATCGGGATAGCTGGCTGCTGGCGGAGGCCGAATACCTGTTGCGCCTGGCCAACCAGCGCCTGATCATGGCGGGGGATACAGAATCGGCCCAGGCCCTGCTGGGCAGCGCTGACAGCGTGCTGCGGGAGCTGGACGACGTCAGCCTGCACCAGGTACGGGCGGCGGTGGCCTCCGATATCGCGGCGGTGCGGGCAGTCCCGAGAATCGACCTGGAGGGTATTTACCTGCGCCTGTCGGCCCTGGCTGAGCAGGCCGGGAAGTTGGTGATTTTCGAATTCCCTGAGCAGGAATCCCAGCCCAGGGAAGCCACTGCGGGAGACTGGCAACAGCGACTCGAGCAGGGCTACCAGGAGGCACTGCTCAAGCTTTCAAACTACGTGATAATCCGCCGCCGGGATGTGCCGATGCAGGCCCTGATGGACCCCCAGTGGGAGGGGCTGGTGCGGCAGAACCTGAGGATGTTGCTGGAGCAGGCCCAGGTGGCCCTGCTGTCCTCCAACCAGGCCCTGTACCAGGCCAGCCTCAAGCGGGCCAGCCACTGGGTGGCGGAGTTCTTCGAGTCCGACGAGGCCGCAGCCCGGGCCATGGACCGGGAGATCCGGCAGCTGTCGGACTTGCAGGTGGCGGTGACCCTGCCCGACATCTCCGGTTCCCTAGATGCCCTGGACGACGCCATTAAGCGCCGCCTGCAGCAGGGAGGCGGCGAGTAAATCATGCGCAGAATCTTCGCTATTGCCCTGTTCGCCCTGCTGCTGGGGGTCGGCGTTGTCGCACTGATCGAGACAGATCCAGGCTATGTGTTGGTGGCTTACGGCAACTACACCCTGGAATCCAGCCTGTGGGTGGGATTGCTGCTGTTGTTTGCCCTGATCCTGTTGGTTTACCTCGCGCTGCGTCTGGTATTCCGCCTGGTCGGGGGCCAGCGTTCCCTGGTCAGTTGGCTCGGCACCCGCAAGACCCATCACGCCGCCCGCCTGAGCACCCGCGGCCTGATCAATTTCCTGGAGGGCAATTGGGCCCGCTCCCGCCGCCAGGTGCTGAAGGGGGCCACGAACAATGAAGCCCCGTTGCTCAACTACCTGCTGGCGGCACGAGCCAGCCACCACCTGGGAGAGCCCGACAAGGTGAGCCAGTACCTGGGTGCCGCAGCCGATGCCGAGTCGGCCGCTGTGGCCGCCGTCGAGCTGGCCGAAGCGGAGATAAAAGTGCACGCCGGGCAGTACGACCAGGCACTGGCAGTGCTGGACAACATGGGCAATGCCTCCAGTTACCCCCGGGGCCTGGAACTGCGCCGGGCAATCTATACCGGGCAGGGAAACTGGGAAGGCCTGGCGCGTCTGTTGCCCGAGCTGCGCAAGCAGAAACTGCTGGCAGCGGATGCCCTGCGCGAGCTGGAAAGCGACACTTACCGCCGGCTGCTGCTGGATGCCGTGAAGGGTGAGGGGGAAGCGGATACCGCTGAACTCGGAGCTGTGTGGCAGAAAGTGCCCTCGGATCTCAAGCAGGATGTGGACATCCTGTGTGCCTATGTCGAGTTGCTGTTGCGTGGCGGTGACCACGCGGCTGCCGAAAAGCTCCTGCAGCGCAGCCTGAAGCAGCACTGGGATGCGCGGCTGGTGCGTCTGTACGGTCTGGTGGAGAGCGCCAACGTACCCGCCCAGCTCACCCATGCCGAAAGTTGGCTGGCAGCCCATCCCGATGAGCCGGAACTGCTTCTCTGCCTGGGTCGCCTGTCGGCCCGGGATAAACTCTGGGGCAAGGCCAGGGACTATTTCGAGAGCAGTTACCGCTTACAACGCAGTGCCGAGGTGTGCGCCGAGCTGGGCCGCCTGCTGACCGGCCTTGGTGAGCCCAAGGTCGCCGCCGCCTATTTTCGCGAGGGGTTATTGCTGAGTGAGAGTGACCTGCCAACCCTGCCGGAACCTGAGAAACTGCTGCCCCTTAGCCAGCGGCTGGCCCGTTCCTGAGGTCAGTCACCGGGTTTTATTCCCAACTCATCCCAGATGGTGTCGACCCGTTGCCTGACCGCAGGGTCCATGGCGATGGGTTTGCCCCACTCCCGCTCGCTCTCGCCGGGCCACTTGTTGGTGGCGTCGAAGCCGACTTTGGAGCCCAGTCCCGCCACCGGGGAGGCGAAGTCCAGGTAGTCGATGGGCGTATTGTCTATAAAGACTGAATCCCGCTGCGGGTCCATTCGCGTGGTCATGGCCCAGATCACATCCTTCCAGTCCCGGGCGTCCACGTCCTCGTCGGTGACGATTACGAACTTGGTGTACATGAACTGGCGCAGGAAGGACCACACTCCAAGCATCACCCGCTTGGCATGCCCGGGGTATTCCTTGCGCATGGTCACCACCGCCATGCGGTAGGAGCAGCCTTCCGGTGGCAGGTAGAAATCGACGATCTCCGGGAACTGTTTCTGCAGGATCGGGATAAACACCTCGTTCAGCGCCACCCCCAGTACCGCCGGCTCATCCGGCGGGCGCCCGGTGTAGGTACTGTGGTAGATGGGCGATTCCCGATGGGTAATGGCTTCTACCGTGAACACGGGGAAGCGCTCCACCTCGTTGTAGTAACCCGTGTGGTCACCGAAGGGGCCTTCGTCCGCCATCTCCCCTGGCTCCAGGTATCCCTCCAGGATGTACTCCGCCGTGGCAGGCACCTGCAGCCCGTGCTCCCGGCACAGGGGGGTAAAGCACTCCGCCAGTTCCGTCTTGCTGCCGCGCAGCAGGCCGGCGAAAGCGTACTCCGAAATCGCGTCCGGGATCGGAGTCACCGCCCCCAGCGCGGTCGCCGGGTCCGCTCCCAGTGCCACCGCCACCGGGTAGCGTTTATCCGGATACTGCAGCTGCCACTCCCGATAGTCCAGCGCCCCGCCCCGCTGGGCGAGCCAGCGCATGATCAGCTTGTTGCGCCCCAGCAGCTGCATGCGATAGATACCGAGGTTCTGTCGCTCCTTGTTCGGTCCCCGGGTTATCACCAGCGGCCAGGTTACCAGCGGCGCCGCATCCCCCGGCCAGCAGGTCTGGATGGGCATTGCAGTGAGATCCACTTCTTCACCCTGCCTGGCGTGGTACTGGCAAGGCGGGTTGCGCACCACCTTCGGTCCCATGTGCAGCACCTGCTTCAGCAGCGGTGCCTTGTCCATTATGTCGCGCATGCCCTTAGGTGGATCCGGCTGGCGCAGGTAAGCGAGAATCTCCCCGATTTCCCTGAGTGCCCCCAGGTCCTCCGCTCCCATAGCCATCGCCACCCGCTGCTCGGTACCGAACAGGTTGGCCAGTACCGGCGTGTTGAAGCCCTTGGGATTCTCAAACAGCAGCGCCGGACCGCCCTGCCGCAATGTGCGGTCCGCGATCTCCGTCATCTCAAGGTGGGGATCGACCTCAGTCTGTATACGCACCAGCTCGCCACGTTGTTCCAGCATGGCGATGAAGTCCCTGAGGTCCTTGTATTTCACGCGTGCCTGCTCCTTCGACGGTCACGAGGGCACAGTACACGTTGGGGCAGGTGGGTGCAATTTCGGGTGATCGGAATGGTGCGCGGAGCGCACCATTGATTTACTTACGCTTCATGGAGAGGAAGAACTCGTCGTTGGTCTTGGTGTCCTTGAGCTTGTCCAGCAGGAACTCCACCGCCGGCAGATCCTCCATGCCGTGCAGCAGCTTGCGCAGGATCCACATGCGTTGCAGTTCCTCGTCGCCGGTGAGCAACTCCTCACGGCGAGTGCCCGAGGAACGGATATTGATCGCCGGGTAGACACGCTTCTCCGCCACCTTGCGATCCAGGTGCAGCTCCATGTTACCGGTGCCCTTGAATTCCTCGTAGATCACCTCGTCCATTTTCGATCCGGTGTTGATCAGCGCTGTGGCGATGATAGACAGGCTGCCACCTTCCTCGATATTACGGGCCGCGCCGAAGAAACGCTTGGGCCGTTCCAGCGCGTGGGCATCCACACCACCCGTCAATACCTTGCCCGAGCTGGGGATTACCGTGTTGTAGGCGCGAGCCAGGCGGGTAATCGAGTCCAGCAGGATGACCACATCCTTCTTGTGTTCCACCAGCCGCTTGGCCTTCTCGATCACCATGTCCGCCACCTGTACGTGGCGCGAGGGCGGTTCATCGAAGGTCGAGGCTACCACTTCCGCTCCGCGGGCACCCACAGAACGCTGCATCTCCGTCACTTCTTCCGGGCGTTCATCGATCAGCAGTACGATGATGTAACACTCCGGGTTGTTGCTGATGATTGCCTGGGCAATATTCTGCATCATGATGGTCTTGCCCGCCTTGGGCGGCGCTACCAGCAGGCCCCGCTGGCCCTTGCCGATGGGGGCGACCAGGTCGATGATACGCCCAGTCAGGTCCTCGGAGCTGCCATTACCCTTTTCCAGGGTGAGTCGCTCGTCAGGAAACAGCGGAGTGAGGTTCTCGAACAGGATCTTGTGCTTGGAGTTTTCCGGCTTGTTGAAATTGACCTCGCCGACTTTCAGCAGGGCAAAATAACGCTCGCTGTCCTTGGGCGGGCGGATTTTGCCGGAGATGGAGTCACCGGTGCGCAGGTTGAATCGGCGAATCTGGCTGGGCGAAACGTAGATGTCGTCGGGCCCGGCAAGATAAGAACCCTCGGCGGAGCGCAGGAAACCGAAGCCGTCCTGCAGAATCTCCAGGACGCCGTCACCGTAGATGTCCTCGCCGCTCTTGGCGTGGCGCTTCAGGATCGCGAAAATGATGTCCTGTTTGCGGGAACGGGCCATGTTTTCCAGGCCCATCTCCTTGGCAATATCGATGAGTTCCTGGGTGGATTTGGTCTTTAGGTCAGTCAGGTTCATATACGGTAAGGGTGCGTGTTGTCCGGGGGAATTGAGAAATGTGTGAGTGCAAGCCGGTTGGCGATGCCAACAGTTCGAAGCCGTGATTGAGAAACGTTTTATCGAATTGCAGGGTTATTATTGCGGCACTGGATCGTGCAACGAATTGAAATGTAGCACGCCGGGGTGGCGTCGTCTACCGGTTTTTCAGGCTAAAAAACGACCACCAGTGGGTGTCGGGAGCCCGGCGATACCGGGCTCTTGCGGTTTAGACGATTTCCTGGATGAATTCGGTCAGCTGGGTCTTGGACAGGGCGCCGACCTTGGTGGCCTCGGCGTTTCCGTCCTTGAACACTATCAGGGTGGGGATGCCGCGGATGCCGAACTTGGGCGGAATGTCGGGGTTGGCGTCCACGTCGACCTTGCACACTTTCAGCCTGCCGTCGTATTCGCTGGCGATTTCGTCGAGTACGGGAGCGATCATCTTGCAGGGGCCGCACCACTCGGCCCAGAAATCTACCAGTACGGGGATATCGGAATTCAGTACTTCGGCGTCAAATGTGGCATCGCTGACGTGTACGATCTGGTCTGACATTGTTTTCTCCGGTTGATTTGCGGGGGGTGGGCCCGCCTAGGTTTTGAGGGGGCTAATCATACCACCGGAATGGGTTGGTACAACCGGCGGGGATAGAGTTTTTAGTCATGCATATATTCCGTTCCCTGGCCTCAGGGCGCTATAACACGCCATGCATCAGATACCGTCGTGAACTATCATTATGTGAGCCTGTCCGATTTCCTACTGATTACGCTTTTTTATAATTTCCCAAGGAACTCTTTTGCGAACCAAACAGATCGCAGTCATCTCCATCATCGCCATTGCTTTCATCGCCTGGTTTTCTTTCGACCTGGGGCAATACCTGCAATTCGAGGTGTTACAGCAGCGTATCGGCGAGTTGCGGGAGTGGTATGCGCAAAACCCTTTTTTGGCGGGGGTGATTTACTTTGCGATCTACGTGGGAGTGACTGCCCTGTCGGTGCCAGGGGCGGCGATCATGACGCTGGCGGGGGGCGCTCTGTTCGGTTTCTGGTATGCGCTGCTGCTGGTTTCGTTTGCCAGCAGTATGGGTGCAACGCTGGCGTTCCTGGTGTCGCGGGTATTGTTGCGGGACTGGGTGCAGGGGAAGTTTGAGCGGCAGTTGCGGGCGGTTAATGCGGGGTTTGCCAAGGATGGGTCGTTTTACCTTTTCTCGCTGCGACTTGTGCCGCTGTTCCCGTTTTTTGCCATCAACCTGTTGATGGGGCTGTTGCCCATCGCGACCTGGCGTTATTACTGGGTGTCCCAGCTGGGGATGCTGCCGGCGACGGCGGTGTATGTGAATGCGGGTACCCAGCTCGGGATGCTGCAGTCGGCGGCGGGGATTATTTCGGCGCCGCTGCTGGGTTCGTTTGTGCTGCTGGCGCTGTTTCCGTTCCTCGCCAGGTGGCTGCTGGGGCGGTTGCAGGAGCGACGGGCGCTGGCGCGTTTCAGTCGTCCGCGGCGTTTTGATACCAATATGGTGGTGATCGGTGCCGGGTCGGCGGGGCTGGTGGCCTCGCTGATTGCAGCGACGGTGAAAGCGAAGGTCACCCTGATCGAACGGGATCGCATGGGCGGTGATTGCCTGAACACGGGCTGTGTCCCGAGCAAGGCGTTGATCCGCTCTGCGCGTATCGCAGATTACGGGCGTCGCGCGGGGGATTTCGGCCTGGTTCCCGGGGCGGTCGAGGTGGATTTTCCCAGGGTGATGGAACGGGTGCAGTCGGTGGTGAAGGCCATCGAGCCCCACGACTCGGTGGAGCGCTTTACTGAACTGGGAGTGGATTGTGTGCAGGGGGAGGCGCGCATCGTTTCGCCCTGGGAGGTAGAGGTGAACGGCGGGCGGCTGGCAGCGCGCAATATCATCATCGCCAGCGGTGCCCGGCCGCGGATACCGGATATCCCGGGGCTGGAGGAGATCGATTACCTGACCTCCGACTCGGTGTGGGAACTGCGCGAGGCACCGGGGCGCCTGCTGGTGCTGGGTGCCGGCCCTATCGGTTGTGAACTGGCCCAGGCGCTGGCGCGCCTCGGCTGCGAAGTCACCCTGGCAACTCACGCCGGGCGGGTACTGCCCCGGGAGGATCCCGAGGTGAGTGAACAGGTGCATCTGGCCTTCGAACGCCAGGGCATCAGCGTTCTGCTCGGTCATGAACCGGTGGGACTGAGGAAAAACGGAGCGGAATCGGACTGCCTGTTCTCTTACGCCGGTACGGAGCGGAAGGTGGTATTCGATCGTCTGTTGCTGGCGGTGGGTCGCAGTCCCAATGTGGAGGGCCTGGGCCTGGAGGAACTGGGCATCGACTGTTCTGCCAGGGGTACCATCGAAGTGGACGAATACTTGCGTACGGCGATACCGGGTATCTATGCCTGTGGCGACGTGGCGGGGCCCTACCAGTTCACCCACATGGCCAGCCACCAGGCCTGGTACGCCACTGTCAATGCCTTGTTCGGGCGTTTCCGCCGGTTCAAGGTGGATTACTCGGTGGTGCCCTGGGCGACGTTTACCGATCCCGAGGTGGCCAGGGTGGGTCTCAACGAGAGCGAGGCGGCGCAGCACGGAATTAACTGCGAGGTTACCCGCTACGATATCGCCGACCTGGACCGGGCGATCGCCGACGGCGAGGCCCACGGCTTTGTCAAGGTGCTGACGGAACCCGGGCGGGATCGCATCCTGGGGGCAACCATCGTTGGCTATCACGCGGGTGAACTGATAAGCGAGTTCGTGATGGCGATGAAACACGGTATCGGGCTCAATAAAATTCTGGGCACGATCCATATTTATCCCACCCTGGGAGAGAGCAACAAATTCCTCGCGGGAGAGTGGCGCAAGGCGCGCAAGCCCGAGCGCCTGTTGTCGCTGGTGCAACGTTACCATCGCTGGCGCCGGGGTTGAGGCACTACCGCATGTGGCGCGCTTGCCTTAAAGTAAGGGTAGTCCGCTGCAAGTGGGCGGTTTGTTTAAATTTCAAAGGAGGTATCCAATGAGCAGGGTGGCGGTAGTTCTGGCGGGATGTGGCGTCTACGATGGTGCGGAAATCAACGAGGCAGTGCTGAGCCTGCTGTGCCTGGAGCAGCAGGGAGCGAGTTACCAGTGTTTCGCGCCGGATATCGAGCAGATGCATGTGATCAATCACCTCACCGGAGAGCCCGCGGAGGGGGAGTCGCGCAATGTGCTGGTGGAAGCCGCCCGTATTGCTCGCGGAAATATCCTGGACCTGGGCGCGGCGAAGGTCGAGGAGTTTGATGCGCTGCTGGTACCCGGTGGGTTCGGTGCGGCAAAGAATCTGTGCAATTTCGCGGTAGCGGGGGCGGAGATGGAAATCCAGCCCGATTTCCTTGAATTGGCCCGCGCCTTCCACGCCGCCGGCAAGCCGATAGGCCTGATCTGTATTGCCCCGGTAATGGCGGCGGCGATTACCGGTGAGGGCACTCGCTGCACCATCGGCAATGACCAGGATACCGCTGCGGCGATCGCCTCGATGGGGGGTGAGCACCTGGAGTGCCCGGTATCCGAGGCGCGGGTGGACAGTGAGCGCAAGATGGTGACCACGCCCGCCTACATGTTGGCGGGCAGCGTGTCCGAGGCTTACGCGGGTATCGGAGAATGCGTCAAAGAAGTACTGGCCCTGGCCTGAGTTGTGCCCGCTGACTGGCAGGTTTATATCCTTCGCTGCGCCGACGGCAGCCTGTACACAGGGGTGGCGAGGGACCTGGAGCGGCGCCTGATGCAGCATAATGGTGAGTGCGCCGGTGGCCCCAGGTATACCAGGGGCCGGCGTCCGGTTTCCCTGATGTGGTCGGAGCCGGCGGCGGATCGCAGCGAGGCCCAGCAACGGGAAGCGGCGATAAAGCGTTTACCCCGGGTCAAGAAGTTGCACCTGATTGGCCGGTAACTGCCGGCTGGATGTTACATACCCGATTCGACCTGAGCGGCTGATTCAAGGTCTTCCAGCGATTGCTGCAGTTCCAGCCAGCGTTCCTCCAGTTCCCCGGCGCGGGTTTTCAGTTCCCCCTCACGCTTGAGCAAGTCGGCCAGCTCTTCCCTGCGCCCATCACTGTAGAGTTCGCTGTCCCCGAGTTGCTCCTGCAGCCTGGCCAGGGCCTGTTCCACCGTTGCTATGTCCTTTTCGGTACTGGCGACCGCATTTTTCAGTGGCCGCAGTCTCTCCCGCTGGGCCGCGGCCTGTTTGCGTTTTTCCCGGCGGGATCCCTCACTGTCCCGGGTGGGATCTTTGTCCACCTGCTGGTAACTGGACAATATCCAGCGCTCGTAGCCCGCCAGGTCATCGCGGTATTCCTTGACGTCGCCGTCGTGAACCAGCAGTAGTTCTTCCACACTGTTACGCAGCATGTGGCGGTCATGGCTCACCAGGATCAGCGCCCCCTCGTATGCCTGCAGTGCCACTTCCATTGCGTGACGCATCTCCAGGTCCAGGTGGTTGGTCGGTTCGTCCAGGACCAGCAGGTTCGGTTTCTGCCACACCACCATTGCCAGCGCCAGGCGTGCCTTCTCTCCCCCCGAAAACGGTGCCACCTGGCTGGTAGCGGCGTCTCCACGAAAATTGAAACCGCCGAGAAAGTTGAGGATGTCCTGCTCTCGGGCGGTCGGGCTCAACCGCTGCAGATGCAGGGCCGGGCTGGCCTCCAGGTCCAGCGCCTCCAGCTGCTGCTGGTCGAAGTAGCCGATACGGCAGTGCTCACCCGGGCGGCGTTCTCCGGACAACAGGGGCAGCTCCCCCACCAGGCTTTTCAGTAGTGTGGATTTACCTGCACCGTTCCTGCCCAGCAGGCCATAGCGGCTGCCGGGGCGCAGCTGGATGTCCACCCCCGAGAGCACGGTGCGGGCCCCGTAGCCCAGGCTGGCCTGGTCCAGGCGTAACAGCGGATCGCTGCTGCGCTCTGGTGGCGGAAAGCTGAAATCGAAAGGAGAGTCCAGGTGGGCCGGTGCCAGGGTCTGCATCCGTTCCAGTTCCTTCAGCCGGCTCTGGGCCTGTCGGGCCTTGGTGGCCTTATAGCGGAAACGGCGGACGAAATCATCTATCCGGGCAATGCGCCTCTGTTGTTTATCGTAGCTTGCCTGCTGGTTGGCCAGGCGCTCGGCGCGCTGTCGCTCGAAGTCCGAGTAGTTGCCCTTGTAGCTGAACAACTGTCCCTGCTCTATGTGCAGGATGCGCTCGCAGGTGGCGTCGATAAAATCCCGGTCGTGGGAGATCATCAACAGGGTGCCGGGATACTGCTGCAGCCACTGCTGCAGCCACAAAGTGGCGTCCAGGTCCAGGTGGTTGGTGGGTTCGTCCAGCAACATGAGGTCCGAGGGGGTCATCAGCGCACGGGCGAGGTTGAGCCGGATGCGCCAACCCCCGGAAAAATCGTTGACCGGGCGACCGGGGGCATCCGCGGCGAATCCCAGCCCCTGCAACAAGCGCTCGGCCCGCCGTTCGGCGCCATAGCCGTCGATCGCCTCCAGGGCATTGTGCACCGGGGCCGCCTTTTCAAAGTCACCGGCATCCTCGAGCAACCGGAGTTCATCCCGCAGCTGTGCCAGTTCACCATCGCCGCGCCACACGTATTCTCCAGCAGGCATCGCCGTGGCCTGTACCTCCTGGGCCATGTGGGCCAGGCGCATGCCGCCCACACCTTCGATATCACCACCGTCGGCCTCCAGTTCACCCAGCAGAAGGGAAAACAGGCTTGACTTGCCGCTGCCGTTGGCACCGATCAGGGCCAGGCGCTGCCCCGGCTGGATGGTCACGCTGGCGTCCCGTAGCAATCGTTTACTGCCGCGCCGCAGACTGATATCGCGTAGAATGATCATAAGGCAGCGAATTCTACTCGCAGCTGTCACTGGGAACCAGTTGGAACTGCCATGAACAACCCGTTTTGGGAGTACTCCCTGTCGCATTACGTGAGAGAGGGCGTGGCCGACGCCTGCCTCGCGCTGCAGGACGGCCACGGCCTGGATGTCAACATGCTCCTTTATGGGGCCTGGCTGGGGTCCATGGGCCAGCCCCTGCAGCCGGGTCACCTGTCGGCGCTGGAAGAGGAAATCAGACAGTGGCGCGAACGGGTCGTCCTGCCGCTGCGAACCCTTCGCCGGGAATGGCGCGATTACCCGCCGGTCGCGGAGTTGCGTGAGCGGCTCAAGGAGGTGGAGCTGGAAGCGGAACACCGGCAGCAGGATCGTATGATGCAGTTTTACCGCAGTGCCCCGGCCCTGCCCGTAGCTGGTGGTGACACAGGGGCCAACCTTCGACTGGTCGCCGAGTTTTCCGGTAATGGGGAAGTCGCGGATTGGAGCGCCTCAGTAGAGCGGTTACGGCAACTGCTGGCTGGCTGAGCGGGGGCTGGTATCGGGGCAGGGCGGGTAGTAACATGTGCCCCCACTGCGAGTTTGTTGCTCCCCTCAACGAATGTGAAAGGTGATGAATGGTGTCCGGAGCGGTATCAGCCCCTCCGGAGGAAGGCCTTTATTCTCCTGGAGTTGAACTTTGCATTGAAAGGGGTGTCAACGATACCCACGATTTTCTCTAACCTGGAAGAACGATATGAAGAAGTACGCTTTACCGCTTGCCCTGGTCAGCGCGATCACCCTGCAAGCCTGTAACCAGCAATCCTCTGCCCCTGCGGAGACCGGTAGCGCAGCGCCCGCCACCGTTGCACTGGAAACCACAGAACAGCGCCTTAGCTACGGCATCGCCTACAACCTCGGCACGCGCATGAAGGCCGATGGTGTGCCCATGGATGCAGATGCCTTTTCCGCCGGCCTGCGCGATTCTCTCGAAGGATCCGAGCCGCGCATGAGTGAGGATGAGATCGCCGCCGAAATGCAGGCCTACCAGGAGAAAATGGCAGCCGAGCAGCAGGCTGCGCAGGCCGAATTGGCCGTTGCCAACGCGGTCGCCGCAGAGGCTTTCCTGGCGCAGAATGCCACGGTGGAAGGCGTAGTGGTCACCGAATCCGGCCTGCAGTACCAGGTCCTGGAGGCCGCTGAGGGCCCGGTGCCCGGCGCTGAGGACACCGTGGAAGTGCACTATCGCGGCACCCTGGTGGATGGCACCGAGTTCGACTCGTCCTACGCCCGCGGCCAGACCGTCACCTTTGGCGTCGGCCAGGTTATCCCGGGCTGGACCGAAGCACTGCAGCTGATGCCGGTCGGTTCAAAGTGGAAGTTGGCGATCCCGCCGGAACTGGGCTACGGCGCCGGTGGCGCGGGCCAGATGATCGGCCCCAACTCTGCGCTGATCTTTGAGGTGGAACTGGTGTCCATCCCCAGCCAGGCTGAGGAGGCTGCCGCCGAAGCAGCGACTGAAGAGGCCGCTGCCGAGGGTTAAGCGGACTGTGGCGCCTGGTTTGTAACCAGGCGCCGATGCCTGTTGTGCAGACCGGCGATCAGCCGGTCTTCCAGTACGAAACGCGATTCCAGCACTTCTCCCAGTGCGGACAGGTCACGCTCCAGTGTGTCGGGAAACTCCGCGTCCCCACTGTATTTCTCTTCGTAGGCCAGGATCACCTCGGTGGTGTCACCGATGGCGGGCATCAGTTTCTCGGCCAGTGCCCCGCTGCCATCCCCGAAACTCTCGGCTTCGTTGATCAACTGGTGAAATACCTCGAAGTGCCCGGCGGACACGTAGTCCACCAGTAACTCACACAGTGACTGCTGCCGCGGCTGCAGGGCGGCACCACTGATCTCGCTGTCCAGCGCCACGGCGATCTCGGTATATTTACCCAGCAACTCCCGCCGCTCCTTCAACCAGCGGGTCAACAACTCCTCTACCGCGTTGAACTGCTCCTGCGGGTCGCTGTTTCTGTGTGGCATGTCTGGAATCCTTGAACTGTGGCGTTTTGGCCCCTAACTATAAGTGTGTAGGTGGGGTCTGGGCAAGGCAAGGGTTTGGTTGTTGAATTACAGGTCGACTGCCGAAGCACCGGATAGTAGAAAAAACAAGCTCTATCCAGGGTAACGACGAATCATCTGCCAAAGGCAAACCAGAGTAGTCACCACAAACAGGATCAGAGTCTGTTCCGGAATGCTGAGGCCCATGAAGGTCCACATGGTCATGGCGCAGTTGCCGTCGCCCATGAGGACCAGGCTGAGGGTTTCCGTGAAAGGGAGGGTTTCGAGCATGTATTCCAGGCTGGGGCCGCAGGCCGGGACCTGGTCTTCCGGGAGGTGCTGCAGCCAGACGTGACGTCCCGCCACCGCTCCACCGATAATCGCCGCCAGGGCACAGAGAGCCGCGTAGACACGATTGCCCCAGCCGCGGGGATTGTGCAGCACCGCGATCAGGGCGAACACACCCCAGGCCACCACGAAAACCCGCTGCGTCATGCACAGGGGGCAGGCCTCCAGGTCCAGGTACTCCTCCAGGAAAACCCGGGCGAACAGCATGGCGACGATAGCCAGGAGCAGCAGTCCGAAAAATACCAGCCGTGGGGATAGAGAGCGCAACATAGAGATTTCAGGTTCCGTATTGTCGAGGTTGTACGTTATGGAGTTTGAACGGTGAGCGCAATCTTCGATTGCCCGGCCGTGATTTGGTTCAATTCCGTTTCCTGCTGCGCGCTGAAAGCCTGCAGGTCCGGATAGAATTCCAGGAAAGCC
>JAACFI010000503.1 GCA_009937575.1 Haliea sp. | reverse complement strand
ACCTCAAAGCCGCCATTACACTATTTTGTTCACCGGCTCGATTACCTAGTCAAATGACATTTTGCGGTGGAGTGCGGCGACGGATTCATCATCCAAGCCGATGCGTTTCAGTAGTGCCAGATAGCGGGGATGGTCTTTGATAGCATCATTGTTCCTGAAGTAACTGCGCACAAAAAATTGTGCCCACGATTTATTCTCTACTTCGCGCTCCATCAGATCAATGGCTTCATTCACCTCGTTGAGGATCAATGCCAATTGCGCAGCTACCGCAATGCCGTTATATAAGGGGGTAGTCCCTGCCACATCCCTGTAAATTTTCCTGGCCTTAACGTAATCACCCTGTGCGGCATAGCATAGAGCGGCTTGTAGCCTTATCCGTGGCTGTTGTTGCAGTGCCGTAGGAAGGCTTTGCAGAAACTCTGTTGCGGCGGGACAATTTCCCGCAAGTCTATATGCTTCGGCCATGGCTGTTAGTGCAAAAAAGTGCTGTGGATTCAACTCGAGCGCTTCCTGGGCTTTTAGGATTGCCGCTTCCGCATCGCCGCTCCAAAGCAAAAGATAGGCGAGATTAGCTTTGTAGCCGGCGCGGAGGGGATCGAGTTTTTCGGCATCAGTGTATAGTTGAATGGCATGCGGTATTCTACCTATCGGCAGTAAGTAGAGCATTGCGTAGGTCGTCATAGCTGTGATGTCTTCTCCGGAAGTCATCGCTCGTTGATACAACTTACCGGCAGTCTCCCAGTCCCCTTGCAGTAGCTGTGTCATCCATGCTTTGGCTGCCAGCGCCTCACTCTGATCAGGGTCCAGTTCAAGCGCTCTCTTGTACGCTATAATCGCGGACGGACTTGCTTCCTCAGTCGCTTGCCATATCACTGTCAGGCTACGTGCAGACGCGAGATAACCCCACGCCTTGGCATAGTCAGGGTCCGCTTCCACCGCCTTCTCAAAGTAACTGATACTAAGGTAAAGGTTCTCTGAGCTGTCCCAGTCATACAAAGCTCGTCCGCGCAGGAACCAGTTGTAGGCTTCCAACCTATGCGTCTGTTCAGCGATCAGTCGCTTCGTTGCATCAACTCCCAGTTCTACCCGCAGCGCCTGCACGATGGCTTTGGCCAACTCGTCCTGCAGCTGGAAAATATCGGTAAGCTCACGCTCGTATGACCCGGACCAGATTTGATAACCAGTGCCGGCATCAACTAACTGGGCCGTAATCCTGACTCGCTCACCGAAACGACGCACGCTACCTTCTAACACCGCCTGTACACCAAGGATTTCAGAAATCTCGGCGATGGTCTTTTCGGTACCTTTGAAGGCAAATGACGAAGTGCGGGCCATAACTGACAGCTGCTCCACTTGGGACAGCGCAATCAACAACTCCTCGGCGATACCCTCGGCAAACCAGTCCTGGTCGCCTGCTTCACTCATATCTGCAAAAGGCAGCACCGCGATGGAACGGTATTGTTCAGGATTCGGGACTGCAGGCTTCTCCTGAACTGCCGATTCAGGTTTCATCATCCCCTTCTGCAATGAAAGCCTGTCCACATAGAGGTAACCCACGGTAGCTACCAGCGTACCAATCAGAACAAACTCGGCAATTCTGGCAATGGAGAAGTGATGGTGCTCTCCAGGCGAAAGAGGTGGAGTACGCACAACTCCTTGCTCACCGAAATCAAAAACCCAAGCGAAGACAATGACTAGGGGGAAACCGAATAGGACCAGGGCAAGGACAAAGTTGACCGTCCAGTCGGGAAGGCCAAGTCGAGGGAAGGCCACATCGGCCACCTCAAGCAGCACCCAACCGACCCCGGCATACACCAGTGCGGCCCGATAGACCTTGCGGCGTTTCAGTTCCGTCAAGAACCTGGGTAAAACCATCTAATTATTCTCGTAAATCCCCTTGCCGAACACTATATCACTGGAATCTGTTGAGTCGAGCTATCGAGGATGGTGTGAATAACCAAGCCCATAAGTCAGGTACTCGCCTTTGTAGTGCAATAGTGGCGTCATCCTGCGGATTTTTGTGTGGAGAATTGGGGTCGCGAATGTCTCTTCATAGGACTTTACGGACAAAATCGGGGCACGATTTTGACTCCAAATCTGGCTCCTGTGGGCAATTGTCGTTACTCAGCCTGATCTAGCTCCACTTAGGTTTGCAGTCTCTTGTTTGTGAACAGCTCTCCATAGAGGGCGGAGAAGTAAACGCCCGAACATGTAACCAGCCAAGGCCAGTGCCGAGACAATCCCAACAATATACGGGCCAGGCTCTCTGTGAAAAACTACATTCACCGCATTGAGAGTCATAAACAGAACAATAAGGGCAGCCACTCCTTGCATTGTTCCGAATAATAACTGGAGGGATTTCTTTCTAACGGCGTTCCTCATACCTCTGTCGACACCGTACATGCAGCAAACCATCACAATAGCTCCAAAGACGCTGCAAATGGTCCATATTGTCGCGTCTTCGATTCCAAAGATTGATAGAAGTAGAGGCAAAATACAACAGAACGCACATAACAGAGAAAAATAGACAATCATTGTTAGTGCTACTATGTCACCACGTTTTACTGTTGTTTTATCCCTAAATTGAAATGTTGCAATAATGCCTGAGAACCCTGCAAACGCCACGCTGACTTCAGCACCTACTAATAGTAAATCGGAGGCAATCATTTTCGATCTCCTGATTAGTGGACCTACACAAGAATAGACCCAAATCGGGAGATATTGGTAGGCGGCAAATGTCGCTTGTTAGGACAAGGAGACATGTTGATCATTATTTGATCAGATGGCCGGATGGCCGCTTCCACGACAAAGCCGCCATTACACTATTTTGTTCACCGGCTCGATTA
>JAACFI010000131.1 GCA_009937575.1 Haliea sp. | reverse complement strand
AGCACGGTGAACGTCATTCTGCGCGGCGGGCGATTTCCCGGGTCATGGCCGTGAAAGCCCACTGGTGAAAGGGAATCAGGGGATACCAGTACAACAGGCCCCAGACGCCGGCCGGGTGGAAGTAGGCGGTCGCTTTTACCTCACTTTTGTCCTCTCGGGTAAGTATTTCAAACTCCAGTACGCCTGACCCCGGCAGCTTCATCTCCAGCAGCAGGTCGAGCTTGCGCTCTGGCCGCAGGGCAATTACGCGCCAGGCATCAACCACGTCGCCCATTCTCAGGGCTTCGGGGTCACGGCGCCTGCGCCTGAAGCTGGGCCCACCAAACAACCAGTCCGCGGTCCGGCGCAACCACCACAGGGTGTTCAGGGCGAAAAAATCGCCGTTATTGCCAATACGACAGATCTCCCGCCAAAGGGCAGCCGGGCTGGCCGGGCTCAGGCAACTGCCAGTGGCCTGTTTGGCGTAAAAAGCATAGCGAGGCTCAAAATTGCGACAGCGAATAGAGCCCTCGACCCAGTGCGCGGGAATGTCTTGCTGGCGCTCTGCTTCCAATGCCTCGCGGATGGACTGTTCAACATCGTGAAGCGGTATCGGAATCAGTTCGCGCAGTGACGCATCGTCTGCCAGCACATCGTGTTTCAAACCGTCGATCAACGCCCGGGCAATATTTACCGGAACCGAGGTGACCAGGCGCAGCCAGTATGAAGACAGTTTGGGAGTTAGCACCGGGACCGGAATAATCCTGATCCTGCGGCCCACTATCCGCGAGAGTTTTTGCATGATTTCAGCATAGGTCAGGACTTCCGGCCCGGCGGCGTCATAGGTTTTACCGGCCGCCTCGGGTAAATCGGTTACGGTGGCCAGGTAGGTCAGCAAGTCGGGCAGGGCAATAGGGGGAGACAATGAGAATACCCAGCGCGGGGTGATCATGATCGGCAGGTTATTGACCAGGTCGCGCATGACCTCAAACGCAGCAGATCCCGGACCTATGATCATGCCGGCACGAATTTCGGTGACAGGCACATCGCCCCCGCGCAGCACTTCCCCGGTTTCATACCGGGATTGCAGATGCACTGACTCGGGGTTCTCCGGGATCAAACCACCCAGGTATACAATCCGCCGAACCCCGACCCGCGCGGCTGCGTCGCGGAAATTCGCGGCTGCCTGTAGGTCCAACTGGCCGAAATCAGACCCGGCTGCCATCGAATGCACCAGATAATACGCCGTGTCCACGTTTTCGAGCACCGCGTCCAGGGAGGCGGGCTCCAGGGCATCGGCGCTGGCGCACTCGACCCCCTGCCACTCGCGGCCCTCCAGTACAGCCCGGTTGCGCGATACCGCCCGTACGCGCTTTCCCCGGGTGGCGAGGAAGGGCACCAGGTGGGATCCGATGTAACCGCTTGCGCCGAATACCAGCGTCACATCGGAGAGAGAATGTTCAGTTGTCATGATTGGAGATTACTTTCGGATGATCTTGTCAACAGGTTTTGCGAATAACATCAGGTGCTGTTGTGGCAAGCTGGTGCGAGTTTCCTGCCACTGCAGACCCAACACTTCCATTTCCTTTTTCGCCTGGACCTCGCTCATCTTGTGCAGGGGTTTGATCGGAACAGTCGGGTCTTCCTCGCGGTATTCCACCAACGCAAAGCGGCCTCCCGGCTTCAGTGCCCGGAACATGGACTGACCCATTTCCCGGGGGTGAGAAAATTCGTGGTAGGCATCGACCAGCAGAATCAGGTCTACGCTGGCTTCAGGCAACCGGGTGTTGGCGACGGTCCCCAGGATAGTAACCACGTTATCAGTCGAGTCCTCCGCCCGGTCCTCTATTATATCGAGCATTTCCTGCTGGATGTCCACTGCTATCACCATTCCCTTCGGTACTAATGGGCTGATACGGAACGTGAAGTAACCGGTACCGGCACCGATATCGGCGACTACGTCGTCCTCCTGCAGGTTGAGTTCTTCAATCATCAGGTCGGTGCGCTCCTCCTGCTCCCGGGACGAGCGCTCCAGCCAGCTTGCGCCCTGGTGACCCATCACCCGCGATATCTCCCTGCCCATGTATCGCTTACCAATGCCGTCCCGGCTGGGTGTTGACATCTGGTATCCTTCAGCCGAAAAAGCTTCCCTGGAGAAGGGCTGGGCTCTCACGGCAAGGACCGGGATTATAAGCACAACAAGCATAACAAGCGCGAAGTGAAGACGCGCGGTGCTATTGCGCGGCCTGAACAGGAAATCGATCACCTGGAATATTCCTCGTTGGATGCTGCGGTGTGAGTTCCGGCAATCTGCCGGGGCGGCAGGTCGGGTTTGGCGTAGGCCATGCGTTTGCAGGGAATCGCTTCGTGGTAGGTGTCGAGCCCGGTGAGTGCTACCGTACCGCACTGTGCCAGACCCAGTGCACCATCGGGCGTCATGGCCAGTGCCGGGAACTCCGCCAGTACGATTTCCCCGATAACCAGGTGTGTCCCGTTGATCTTCAATTGCTGGTGCTCACGCAGCTCCATGCCCAGTTTGACCACAGCTTCTGCCACCATAGGGGCATCCAGGCCCTCTTGCCATTCGGCGGTGAGGCCGGTCGCCTCGAATTCCGAGACATGTTGAGGATAGCGGGCGGCGGTCTGGTGAGCAGCCTCGATCAGCGGCCCCGAGACGTGGTTGAGCGTGTAGCAGCGCGTGGCCAGGATATTGGCCAGGGTATGGCGTTCCTCGCCTCCCGGGCGGATGACCAGCGCCAGCAGCGGTGGATGGGAGCCGAGGTGGACTGCCGAACTCATGATGGCGAGATTTGTTGCGCCGGCAGTATCCTGGGTTCCGACCAGGTTGGCCGATTTGAATCCGCTGAGTGAATTGATCAGGGCCGCCCGACGGCGGGACGGCATGGCTTGGATATCTGAACTGTTCAGTTTCATAGTATTGCCAGTTAAAGACTTATTGATACGAAAACTGGTAGCAGGCAGACCACGCGAAAAATCCCTGTGATCGTTTGGACTATGAGATGCGTATGTCATCATACGAGAGAAAGTGACAACACCCTGGGGAAAGCTTTGACGACTCAAGGAGAACAACCATGATACGCGCAACTTTTGCGATTGCCTCGCTCGTCGCCGCCAGCGCCAGCTTCGCAGCCTGCCCTGAATACCTTGATCATTCCATGCGCAAGCTGCACTCGAAGGAGCAGGTGAACCTTTGCGAAACCCAGGCCGGTAAACCGATGCTGATCGTTAATACGGCCAGCCACTGCGGTTACACGCCGCAGTTCAAGGGGCTGGAAGCGCTATACCAGAAATACCGAGAGCAGGGCCTGGTCGTGGTAGGTTTCGCCAGTGACGATTTTCGCCAGGAAGCGAAAGATGAGGCAAAAGCCGCCGAAGTCTGCTACGTCAACTACGGGGTCACCTTCACTATGATCGCACCCAGCCACGTCAAGGGTGCTGCGGCTAACCCGGTATTCCGGGAACTGGCCAGCCAGAGCCAGGCTCCAAGCTGGAATTTCAATAAGTATCTGGTCGATGACTCGGGGCAGGTGGTGCAACACTTCGGTAGCAATACGCGACCTGACAGCAAGGTAATGCAGGCGGCCATAGAGAGCGTGCTGTAGGGCACCCTGCGGCTATACACCGTAAGCCGCTATCAGCAGGGACGCCGTCGCCACCACGGTGAGGAGCATCCTGAGCCGTGCGTAATACGCGGGTTGCGGCCGAAACAGCCGCAGGCGCCGCTCGATGATCACCGTGCCGGGAAACAGCAGCGCGCAGAGTAGAAGGAAGCTCTCTACAGTCAACAGAACGTGGCCAAAGAAAGCCACGATGACGACGGCATTACTCAGGACAAGCGCCGCAACGCTGCGACGAATGAGAGCAATCCCCCACCACACTCCCACCAGAAAGCAAATTATGGCGAGGGCGTAGCTGGCCATGATCTCCCCCCACAAAACAGCGTGGTGTGGATCCAGTAAGATTGCCAGGGGCAGGCCGATAAAGGGGAGCAGGCCCGCCCATCCCAGCACTCGGGCATATGCAGGTAGCGGATTGTCAGTCGCCTGCGTCATGGGGATCAGCCGTCTTCCAGGTAGTAGGCATCATCGAAGGTCTTGACCAGGTCCGGGTAAAAAACGGTGAGGGTGGTGACCACCATGCCGTTGATGAAACCCTCTGGAAACATTAGCAGCAACACTACGGGCCAGTTGGCCAGGGCGGACAGAACCCAGTCATGCTGGCCCGCCAGCCACAACAGAGGAAGTGCGCTCATCGCGACTGCCAGCACGGAGAGCAGTCCGCCACCGAAACCCGCGCCCAGCATGTAGACAAACAGGTTGCGCGATCTGAACTTGCGCAAGCGGTGCACCACCAAGCGGGAAACCGTGGCCGGCACGGCAACGGTCAACAGCCAGGCGGTGGAGATGGCCCCCGGGGATTGCTGGAGAATCAGCGTATGACCGATCACCGCAGCCGTGCCCGCCAGGATGGCAAAACGCCAGCCCAACAGCAGGGTCAGGGAAGTGATTCCCAGGAAGTGAAACCAGAGCCCGTCGAAGGCATTGACCGACATCAGCCAAAGTACCAGGCAGGCCAGGCAGCCGCCGAAAACCAGGTGGTAGCGGCCGGGAACAGCGCGCAGGGCCCGCCAGTCGGCGTAGCGTATGGCCAGGGCGCAGATAATCAGCATGCACAGCCACAGGGCGATGCTTATCCAGGCAGGCAACAGATGCGCGGCGATGAGCATGACAGGGCCATTGTAGCGCGTCCCTCACTAAGCTGCTCCGTTGCCTCTGCTACAGGTACAGTGGGGCCTGGCAGTCAGGCCTCGCTGTCGAGTTTCCAGACGCACCGGGAGGCGGAGCTGAGATCGGCACTGTCCACGCGGGCAGGTGCCCTGGAACGTTCCGCCTGTCTGAACACCGATACTGTCATGGTAATCCCCGCGATCAGCAGCAGGTGTGCGAGCCAGATGTAGCCGAACTGGACGATGGAGAGGAATGACAGGCAGAACACCATACTCCACATCCACCCAAGCACCTGCATCAGATAGTGCTGTGAGGCCAGGTCCAGATGGCGCAGGGGATTATGTCGATTGTCCATCACGGCGTCCCATGTCTCTACGATAGCGTGTTTCATGTTGCAGTCCTCTCTACCCATTGGGATGTAGAGTAGATACGGCCCGGCTGTTGTAGCGGTTCAGCCGCCGGGCCTGTCTGTCACGCTTTTGTCGCGCTCTTTGTCCAGGTTGACTTTAGCGGGATATCAATCCAGCAGTTCCGGCTGCTCTTCGGTGATGACCTGGTAAAGCGGCTGGAAACTGAACCATCCCGCCAGGTCGCTACCCACGGTGGAGCGGGTGTGCACTGCCACCTCGTGTTCGATCGGCTTGGGGGTGCCTGCGGCCTCGGCCAGAAGTTGGGCCTGGCAGCTGCGCTCCATGGTGATGTACCACCAGGCCGCCTCGTCGATGCTGCTGCCCACGGTCAGCAGGCCGTGGTTCTGCAGGATGGCCGCCTTGCGATCGCCGAGGGCCGCGGCGATGCGCTCGCCTTCGCTGTTATCCAGTACCACGCCGCTGAAGTCGTCGAACAGCACGTGGTCATCGTAAAACGCGCAGGCGTCCTGGGTAAGCGGGTCAAGCAGCTTGCCCAGCGCGGAAAAGGCCTTGCCGTAGACCGAGTGGGAATGTGCCGCGGCGGTGATATTCGGGTTGGCCATATGGATCTGGGAGTGAATGGTAAATGCAGCACCATTGAGCAGGCCGTTGCCCTCTACCACCTCGCCGGTGTGGCTCACCAGCAACAGGTCCGAGACCCGCATCTGCTTGAATGACTTACCCATGGGGTTGACCCAGAAGTGATCAGTGAGCTCGGGATCGCGCACGGTAATGTGACCGGCAACACCCTCGTCAAAGCCGAATTTGCCAAACAGGCGCAGCGCCGCGGCCAGCTTGTTTTTGCGATCCTCGCGGACCTCCTCCACGCTGTCCAGCTGTGGCAGGGCACTGTCCTGGTCGTCCAGGTTCATGATGATATTGTTGGCTGCTTCTGTCATGCTTTGTTACCTCCGTACGCGTGGTCGCGTTGTTTAACGAGTGTGTTTGTTACCTATGTCCGCCAGCGATCTCCAAAATCGTGTTCGCCCGTGGCTGGAGCGGTGGTCAATCAGCGATATGCCCGCCGCAGAGCACTGGGTGGCCAACATGTTTCTCAGGAACTACGAGACCGATGAGTTCCTGGTTCAGCATGGCCAGCACAGCGATATCCTGTACCTACTGGAAAGTGGCCTGGTCCGCCTGTTCTACACCACCCCCGATGGCAAAGAGCGCAACAAGGGTTTCTACCGTGCCGGCCAGGTCACCGGACCGGTCAGCGCAGCGATGGCATCGACGGCAGCGCCGTTTTCCATCCAGTCACTTGAGCCGGTAGAGGCCATCTGTTTTCACTACGGCGACCTGCTCGAGGCGGCCCGCGAAAACCTGGAAATGGCCCAGCTGTTCAGGCGGGTGCTCGCCGAGGCCTTCATCCGCAATGAGCAGCGCGAGGCCCTTTTGCTGACCTGCAACGCTGAGCAACGCTACCAGTGGCTGATGGAGCACGAACCCTACCTGTTGCAACGCGTGGCCCAGTTTCACATCGCCTCCTACCTGGGAGTGGATGCCGTGACTCTCTCCAGACTCAAGCGCAAGTTTAGGCAGTAGTCTTTCCACGCGCATTAACAATTGTTAAGTGCGCGGCCAAGCTGTAACAATAATCCCGGTGATCTTTCCGCGGCTTGCCCGCGTAATATCCCTGAAGTTGATCTGTATATAGGAGTGTGCATGATGGCGCGCATGGCGGCATGTATTGCCGTTCTAGTTTTATTGGTGGGTGGCACCGGCTGTTCCCAGGTGAGCGTGGAAGACTATGCAGACAACACCCCGGCGTTTGAACCGGAAGTGTTCTTCGATGGGGCTCTGACCGCGCACGGCGTGATCAAGGGCCGCGGTGGAAAAGTGATCCGCTATTTCAACGTGAGCATCAATGCCTACTGGCGCGATGGTATCGGCACGCTGGAGGAAGACTTCGTTTTCGATGATGGGGAAATAGACCGGCGGGTCTGGATCCTGACGCCGGCGGGCCAGGGGCGATACATCGGCACTGCCGGCGACGTGGTGGGTGATGGCAAGATCACCGTGGCCGGCAACAGCATGTTTCTGGACTACACCCTTCGCATACCCTGGGGTGACGGCACCATTGACCTACGCATCGACGACAGGATGTACCTGGTGAATCCGGATGTGCTCATCAATGAGTCCCGCATGAAGAAGTTCGGCTTTGGGGTCGGGGAAATCCTGCTGGTGATCCAGCGTAAACCGCAAGGTTCTGCCACCGCCGGCTAGACCAGCCCCATCAGCTCCACGATGCCGTGACTGTGCCCCGCGGTATAGCCGCCGTCCACCACCAGGGACTGGCCGGTCATGTAAGAGGCGTCATCTGAGGCCAGGAAGCAGGCAGCGCCGGCGATTTCTTCTGCACGGCCGAAGCGCCCCAGCTTGATCTGTTTTTTTATGTCTGCCTTGAAGTCGGGCATGGCATCCATAACACTGTCGAATAACGGTGTTTCAATAAATCCCGGGCAGATGGTATTGCAACGAATCCCGAGCCGCCCGTAGTCGATGGCGACGTTCTTGCTCAGCAACACCACGCCGCCCTTGGATGCATTATAGGCGCTGCCACCCTCGGTACCGTTGATGCCCTCCACGCTGGCGACAGTGATGATGCTGCCACTGCGCTGGCTGATCATCTGGTCGATGACGGCTTTGATGGACAGGTAGGTCCCCTTGAGGTTTATATCGATTACCCGGTCCCAGGCGTCCTCGTCGAGCATGTTGACCGGGCCGCCATCGCCGATGCCCGCTGCTGTAAGCAATACATCCACCGCACCCAGTTCCACGATGCTGCTGTCGACAATAGATTTGAGCTCCCTACTATCGGTGACATCCGCCTGGTGCAGACAACTCCCGGGTGCATGGTCGGTGATCGCCTGCCAGTCGTCACACGCCTGCCGGTCGATGCCCACTACGGTGGCGCCCTCCTGAACATAGCGTTTCGCACAGGCCAGGCCAATTCCTGAAGCAGCCCCAGTGATGACGGCGATCTTGTTCTCGAGTTTCGACATGTCGGATTCCTCAGCGCAGTCGGTAGTCGCCCGGGTCGACCTGCTTGGTCCAGCGCCACATGTCGATGATCTTCCAGGGCCACAACAGGGTCACCTTGCCATCGGCATTCTGGTAGTAGCTGTGGACCCCCGGATGCTCCCAGATCAGTTTCGCATGCAGCTCGCGGAATCGACGCTGGTAATCCGCGTGCGTTTCCTCGAGGCATTCCAGTGCACTGTCACCCGATTGCAGCAACAACTTGATGCATTCCATGGTATAGCGAACCTGACATTCCCCGTTGAAAATAAGGCTGCCGCCGAAGGCCAGGTTGGTGCCGGGACCGAACATGCAGTAGAAGTTGGGGAAGCCCGGTACGGTCACGCCCAGGTAGGCTGACGGTTCCCTTGCCCAGACATCGGACAATAATAGGCCGCCCCGGCCGCGGACCTCCATGGGCCACAGGAACTTGTCAGTCTTGAAGCCTGTAGCGTAGATAATGATATCTGCCTGGAAGTGGTTACCGTCCTCGGCGACCACGCCGCGGGCGTCGACGCTGGCGATTCCCTGGGTTTGCAGATCGACGTTATCCCGCTTGAGCGCAGCCAGCCAGCTGCCGTTGTCCTGCAGGGTCCGCCGCCCCATGGGCGGATAGTCGGGCAATACCTTTTCCAGCAGCTCCTCATCGTCGCCGACCTGCCCGCGGATGTAGTCGCTGAACATCTGGTAGACGAACTCGTTCATTTCATTGATAGACCGCTCCTGGTGCGGCCATTCAGGATCGACGATTACGGATTCGTAGGCGCCGTCACAGGCGCACCAGAACAACAGGAAGCGGAACCAGCGGGCGTAGAAGGGCAGGTGCTGCAGGCACCATTTTTTACCCTCGGGCACCTGTTCGTGGTAGATCGGGTTCTCGAACATCCAGGGCGCGGCGCGCTGGAACACGGTCAGCTCCGCCACGTCTGCGGCGATGGCAGGCACGACCTGGAAGGCGCTGGCGCCAGCCCCGACCACGATAACCCGTTTGCCCCGGTAGTCGATCGACGGGTCCCAGTCGGCGGAGTGGCACCACTGTCCCCGAAAAGATTCCACCCCCGGGACGTCGGGTAACTTCGGGCGATTGAGCTGTCCCACCGCGCTGATCACGGAATTCACCCTGTGGAGTTCCACGTGGCCGTCCCGGTCCAGGGTTTCTACCTGCCACAGGCAGGCCTCCTCGTCGTAGCTTGCGCTGGTGACCTCTGTGTTCAGGCGGATGTTGTCCTGCAGCCGGTGATTCTCGACCACGTCCTCGAAGTACTTCTGCAGCTCCGGTTGCTGAGCGAAGTACTGGGTCCAGTGATGCGCGGGTTCGAAGGAGTAGCAGTACAGGTGATTGCTCACGTCTACCCGCGCGCCGGGGTAACGGTTCTCGAACCAGGTGCCGCCCACCGACGCGTTTTTCTCGATCACCACGAAGGGGATGCCCGCCTCCTGCAGGCGGACCGCCGCCAGCACCCCGGACATACCACCACCGATCACCAGTACCTTGTGCTGCTCGCGATTCTGCTGCGGCACCTCGGAACCCCAGGCGTCGGTGCGGTGATCGCGGCCGTCCAGTTCCATCTCTTCCAGCATCATCGGTACGTATTCTTCCGGAACTTCCTGCGCCACCAGGAAGTTCATCATGCGGTGGATGGTGTCCCGGTCGGGGGGAGTGGGCAGCTGGCAGCCGCCGTCGCGAAAGGCACGGATCACTTCCAACGCCTGGGCTCGCACCGCGGCCTTGTCTTCCTCCGTCATGTAACCCTGGTATTCGTTGATGTAGGCACCGGCGGGCCGGATCTGCCCGTCCAGCAGGCTGGCATCGCCACTCATGTGGATCATACTCATCATCAGGGTGGGGATACTGGCGTCCTCGAGCGAGGCGGCGATCGCATCATCGTCCTCAGGGATGTCAAACCCTGTTGCAACCGGATTGGTGTTCATAGACTGATCTCCCCTGTCAGGCGTTTATGGGTGGCGCAAACGTCGGGTTGCGCCCCTGGCGTATATCATCCAGGCGAATATTGGCTGACTCACGCCAGGCCTCGTCAGACAGGATGTAGAACCGCTCCTCGCGGATGGCATCCAGCACCCTGGCGGCCATGATGTCCGGGGAGATGCCGCCGGCGACCGATGCCGCCAGGCTGTCCATCACCAGGTCGCGGGCCTCCGACTCGACGATATCTCCCGCAGCACTGTAATGGCCGGGCCGATTGCGTTCGGCTTCTGCAATGCCGGTGTTGATGGCCTCGGGGCACAGGACCGAGACCTTGACTCGCGGGGCGTGAAAGGCCAGTTCATGGTAGAGCGATTCGCTCAAAGCGAGCACCGCATGTTTGGTCATGTGGTAAATACCGGAATAGGGCATGGCGGTCACCGCCGCCATCGAGGCGGTGTTGACGATATGGC
Source organism: Haliea sp. (assembly GCA_009937575.1). Taxonomy (GTDB): domain Bacteria; phylum Pseudomonadota; class Gammaproteobacteria; order Pseudomonadales; family Halieaceae; genus JAACFI01. The sequence continues at coordinate 870 of JAACFI010000131.1, read as the reverse complement.
AGTCGCAGTCCTGTTGTTGCATCAGCGGGACAAAGCTGCGGATCCCGTGCACCACGCCCCAGACATTGACGTCCATCAGCCACTGGTAGTCCGCCAGGCTTTCTTCCCACATCAGGCCGCCGGTAAAGACACCGGCGTTGTTACAGGCGATGTGCACGGCGCCGAATTCTGCCAGGGCCTTGTCTGCCAGTGCCTGCACCGCTTCAGCCTGGGATACGTCGGTGGGTACCCCGATACATCTGGCGCCCTGGTCGGTGAGTCTCGACACGGCCTGTGCGAGGGTGTTTTCCTCGACATCCGCCAGCACCACCTTCATTCCCTGCCCGGCGAACAGTTCGCCCATTGCCAACCCGATACCGCTGGCGCCGCCGGTAATGACTGCGGTTTTGTCCTGGAAGTCCTGCACTTTTATGTCCCCCTGAAGCCCTGACTGAACTGCTGTTACAGGGCCATACTGTCGTCTACCAGGCCCAGCATCAGCTTGCCGGCCTCGGTGTAGGTTTTCTCGCTGATAAAAGCGTGCTGGGTGCCGGTGTACATATCGCGGAAGGCCCGCTCCAGGCGACTGCCCTCGCGGATGGCCGTGGTACCGGCCGCCAGGTGCGCCCACTGCACAACCTCCCGGCTGGCCTCGGTGGCGTAGGTCGCGGCAATGCGCATATCGGCGCGCATCTGCGGCGTCAACTCGGCACCTTCGGCAACCTGCGCTTCCATGTCCGTATAGGTGTCAACCACCAGCCGATGGGCGGCGCGCCACATGCCCTCGTGGTGGGCCAGGTTGCGCTGGAAAGTCAGCTTGTGGGCGATGGAACTCTCCTCGCCCATGCGTGTTTTCTCTTTCGCCAGTGCCACCACGTCGTCGATCGCGCT
>JAACFI010000502.1 GCA_009937575.1 Haliea sp. | reverse complement strand
ACGAACTGGTGCGCAAGATGGCGAAAAAGCTGGCCAGCCGCCACTCCCGCCGGCGCCGCCAGCTGAAGCGCGGCCAGCTGGACATGGGGAAAACCATTCGCAAGGGCATTCCCCATGACGGGGTGATGTTCAATACCTACTGGCGGCGGGTGCGCAAGGAAAAACCGCAGATACTGGCAATCTGTGACGTCAGTGGATCGGTCGCCGCCTACGCCAAATTCCTGCTGCTGTTTCTATACAGCCTGCAGGACGTATTGCCCAAGGTGCGCAGTTTCGCCTTTTCCAGCCACCTGGGAGAAGTGAGCAGCTACTTCGACGAGCACCCGGTGGAGAAGGCGATCGAACTCGTCAACTGGAAGTACGGCGGCGCCACCGACTACGGCAACAGTCTGCTTGACTTCGCCCGGCTGGCGTTGGATGACATCAACAGCAACACCACTGTCATCATCCTCGGGGATGCGCGCAATAATAACGGCGACCCCAAGCTGGAGATACTGCAGGGTATCTACCAGCGATGCCGACAGCTGATCTGGCTCAACCCGGAATCCCGCCGGGCCTGGGGCAGCGGCGACTCGGAAATGCTGCGCTACCAGAGTGCCTGTCATTTTACCGCCGAATGCAATAATCTTAAGCAGCTCGAACGAATAGTCGACCAGCTCCTGAAGAGTACGCGATAAATCCAATGACCTATTTCTGCAATGATTGCAGCTACCGCGGTAAAAAAAGTGGTCAGGGGGGCGAATGCCCCGCCTGCGGATCATTTAACCTCGTGAGCAGTAAGGCACAGCAGGAAGAACCGCCTCCGGCAAAGTGGCGGCTGGTACTGTTGGCGGTTTTGTGGGCCTACCTTATCGCCATGATAATCTGGAAGCTGCTCCACTGAAACTCGCCGCTGAACATTTCCCCCTTCCCCGCTCACTGCGCGAGCAGGTGCTGGAGCGCTATGGCCAGGGACCGTCTGTCCCGGACGACCAGGCCCTGTCGTTGGAGGATCTGCTGGACTATCTCGCGCGCAGCGATAATCACCAGCACTCACCGCTGGAGGCGGTGCAGGTACAACTGGATGCTATCGGCGATCCGGCCGAACCCACGAGAGAGCAGCGCGCCATCCTCGAGTGGCTGGGCAGCGCCACGCTCGACTGGGAGTCGACGTATCCCCTGGCACAGCCGCTGGCGGAAACCCTGCTGCCCATCAAAAACCTGGCGGCCGCGTTCGCACTCACCGACAGCGACTTCCTGAAACCCGGGTCACACCCCCTGCACCAGCTGCTTGACCAGATTGTCGCCAGTGCCATCGGCTGGGAAGCGCAACTTGGCCGGGCCGGTCAGGCCCTGCAGCAACACATCGAGCACGCTGTGACCGAAGCTCTGGGCTGGTTTTCCGACCGGGATACAGACCTGGCCGCCATATGTGAGGAGTTTAGCCGGGAGAGTGAACGCGACCGCAATCGCGCACGACGGATGGCGCAACGCACGGCAGAGACTGAAACCGGGCGGGCAAGGGCCGCCGAGGCCCGCCAGGAAGCGGCGAGGATGATCAACGACTGCCTGGCAAAATTTCCTGCACCGGCGTCCATCGGAGAGTTTTTAAAAGGACCATGGTTTGCCAGTGCCCAACTGGTGATTCTGAAGTTCGGCGAAAGTTCACGGCAGTGGGCCAGCATGAGTGAAACAACCCGCACACTGCTCGACTCGATGCAGACCGCCGAACAGGTATCGGAGGCAAGGCGTCGGTACATTTTCGAGGTCGTGACCAGTATCCCGAAAGAAATCAAACGCGGGCTATTGAGCCTGCACCATGACAGTGATGCGGTAGACGAGGCGGTGGGCCTGATCGAGTTCACACATCTGCGGGTCCTGCGCCAACAACCGCTGGAGCTGGAGAACATAGCGCCGATCACAGGAGTGGAGGAGTCAGCAGTACCCGAGAGCCAGCAAAACGACAGGCTGCGGGCGATGAAGACGGGCCAGTGGTTCTGCATTGACGACGAAGATAAGCCGGAGCAACGCGTGCAACTGAGTCTCAACCTGGAACGCCACCAGCAGCTGCTCTTTACCAACCAGGCGGGGCTCAAGGTCCTGCAGTTGGATTACCCCCGGTTCATGGAGTTGCTGACCCAACGCAAGATCAAGCGCCTGCGCCAACACGTGAGTTTCAGCATCTGCCTGGCGCGGGCGGCAGGTATCGATTCAGTGGAATGCCTTAAAGCGCTGCTGCAACCGGTTGGTGACGAGCCCGGCGGACCCGCCGACCTGCCCATGGGTGCCTGGCTGGGTTTTCACGACGGCGAGACGCCACTGCTGGCCAAGGTGGCGGTGCACGATCCACAGCGGGATATGTATGTTCTCGTCAATCGCCAGGGCCTGAAACTGCGGGAGGTCAGCCGCCCCGACCTGCTGTCCCTGATGGACCAGGGCCTGGTCGAAATACTGGAGACCAGCTCCAGTTTCCGCAAGCAGGTCAGCCAGACCCTACATAACAGGCCTGATAGACCCGAGGAGGAATGAGGCATGGCAGAGGAGAAACGCAAGCACCTGCGACTGCCCGTCGAGAGTACGATTTTCATCGAGCTGGTTTCTCAGGACCTGGAAGACGGGGAATCGGCAGAGATTGCGATCTGTAAAACCCTGGATGTTTCGCGCGGCGGCCTGCGGGTCAGCCTGGAGCAGGAGTTGACCGTTGGGGCGATCCTGCAAATCGGCGTTGAATTGCCCGACTCCGAACAAACCCTGTACCTGGCGGGCGAGGTCAGGTGGTGCCATGAACTGCCGGCGGGAGAGCACCGCTGGTCGGCGGGTTTCCAGCTGCTTAATGCAGGAAACTCCGATATCGCCAGCTGGATCGGCCTGCTGAG
>JAACFI010000501.1 GCA_009937575.1 Haliea sp. | reverse complement strand
AAACCATCCAGGTCACTGATGGCGCGGGTCAGCGCCTGTTCCAGCGTGGCGCCCTGGTGCAGTTGCCACATCAGGTAACCCGCGGCTACTTCGCTGTCGTTGTCGGTCTGGAATTCGATCCCTTCACCCTGCAACTGTTCACGCAAACGGTTGTGGTTGGATAAGGAACCGTTGTGCACCAGGCACAGGTCCTGGCCGGTGGAAAACGGATGCGAATGCTGGGTGGTGATCGCGCTTTCGGTGGCCATTCGCGTATGTCCCAATGCGTGGCTGCCCTGAAAGTCCTGCAACTGGAAGCGCTCCACGAAGTCCCGCGGCGCGCCGGCTTCCTTGTAGATCTCAATCGTGCTGCCTGCACTCATAACGCGCAGATCGGGGCAGTTGCGGCTTAGCCATGACCGGAGTTCCTGCAGCGGGGCGATCGTGGACACAACGGCATGGCTGGCTCGAACCTCGATCCCGGGATCGGTATTGAACTCCCTGCCGAGCGACGAGCACAAGCCGGCCCAGTCATAATCGGGTTCAGCACAGTGCAGGGTCAGCTTGGTGCCTGATGAGCCCGGAGAATCCCGATAGACTGCAACACCAGCACTATCCGGCCCGCGCTCGCTCATCTGTACCAGCATGGATGACAACATTGCCCCAAGATGATTATTTAACTCTTTGTTTTTATAATATATTCCAACAATTCCACACATCTTTTACAGACCCTTGCTTAACTCGATCAGTGTACGATGGATTGAACTCGTGGTAAAGTTTATTTCTTCAGAGGAAAACTTTAAAGTGAAAATATCCTGGCCATGATGAAGCATCAAAATGCAGCAGGACAGGCAGACCCCGCCCATATTCAGAGCACCGGGAACGAACTTGAGCAGGCCATTGGCAGCCAGGTCAGACGCTACCGCAAGCAGCTCGGCCTGACCGTTACCGAACTGGCCGAACGCGCTGAATTGTCGCCAGGCATGTTGTCCAAAATAGAAAATGGCAATATTTCGCCCTCGCTGGCGACGCTGCGCTCGCTCTCCCTGGCGCTTAACGTGCCGGTTACAGCCCTGTTCCGGCAGTTTGAAGAGCAGCGGGATGCCACTTTCGTGCGCGCAGGGCATGGCTTGCCAATTGAACGGCGGGGCACCCGGGCCGGCCACCAATACCAGTTGCTTGGGCACAGTATTCACAGCGACGTATCGGTTGAGCCATACCTGATTACCCTCGAAGAGGATTCAGAGGTATTTCCCATTTTTCAGCATAAAGGAGTGGAATTCATCTACATGCTGGAGGGTGTGGTGGTCTACCGACATGCGGACGCCACCTATCACCTGACTGCGGGCGATTCCCTGTTTTTCGATGCCGACGCACCGCATGGGCCCGAGGAACTGGTGGAAGTTCCCGTGCGGTTCCTGTCGATTATCACCAATAGCTGATTTGGCCAGGCAATCAATGCTTGAAGTCTATGGAATACCGCTGCCGGATCTCCGGCCCCAGGGCTTCCTTTAATGGATCAAGGTGCGCCTCGAAATTACGCCACTGCTCCAGACCCTCTTTGTAGATCGGCTTGCGGACCTGTTCCGAGCTGGGTGTCCGCACGGCCCGGTCGGTTTCGTAAAACCTCAGGCACTGTTCCTCAAAATCCAGTTCGCAGTAATCCAGCAACGCGTGGATCTGTGCCTCAGTGTCGGCCACCATTTCCTCGTACTGCACGCGGTGCACCCGACCAGGCAATACCGCGTCCCAGTGGTCCATTAACCTGACGTAATCCCGGTAGTACTTGCCGATATCCTCGAGACCATAGGTAAAAGTCTGGCCATGGGCGAACAATTGCTTGAAGCCCGAAAAACAGCCGCCCATGGGGTGGCGTCTTGCGTCAATGATCTTGCTGTTGGGCAATAGCAGGTGAATCAAGCCGATGTGACGGAAATTATTGGGCATCTTGTCGATAAAAAACGGGGTGTCGCTGCGTTGAATGCGGGTGGTCTCCAGGTAGCTCTCACCCAATTCAAGGATTTGCTCCGCTGTCATTTCGGCAAGGATCTCCGGGTATTTGCCCGCCGGGCTTTCGCGGGTTCGGGCGCCGAGTTTTCGGGAAATCGCGATGATATCCTGCAGTTCCGCAGTGCCCTCGACCTGTGAATGGCTGGCCAGAATCTGCTCCAACAAGGTTGAACCGGCGCGGGGCAATCCCACGACGAATATCGGATCAGGCGCCGGGTGGCCCCAGTCCTTGCGCTGCTCGAAAAACGCTTTGTTCAGGGTCCTGACCTGGCGCACCGATTCCATAACGTTTATTTTCAGGCTGTGCCGGTGCTCGATCCGCCGGATGGCGTTGCCACGCTTGTAGAACTTGAATGATTCGTCAAATTCCCCCCTGTCTTCCAGGGCTTTACCCAGGGCAAAGGCCAGGTGCGACTGATCATTGGCATCGCCGCCCTCGGACGTAACCTGCTTACGCATGTTCTCGATGTCCTCGTCACCGAAGCGGAAGGTTTTCAGGTTGGCCAGGCTCCAATAGGCTTCTCCCACCTCCGGACTCAGGCGGATGCATTTTTTGTATGCTCCGATGGATTCATCGAGCCTTCCCACCGTTTTTAGCGTGTGGCCGTAGCTCATCTGGGCCCTGGCCTGATTGGGGTAGTTCTTCAGCACCTTTTCGTAAATCTCGAGCGCCGCCGACTGGTCCCCGATTCGAGTCATGATGGATGCTTTGAGGGTCAGAAAATTGGGATTGTTCGGTTCCAGTGCCAGCAATTTCTCAACCTCATGCATTGCAGCCTCCAGCTTCTGCAGGCGCATCAGAACCATTGCGTAGCTGTGTCTCGCCGCATGAAAATCCGGCGCCACTTCGAGGCAGCGCTCCAGCAGAAG
>JAACFI010000500.1 GCA_009937575.1 Haliea sp. | reverse complement strand
GGCGTAAGAGATTATGTCCGGCGGGAATCGATGACGTTTATATACATTCATCCGGCGATTCTACCAATTTCACCCAGTTTATTTGGCAATACCGGGCGGAGGGTTGCGCGGGAGAAAATGAACGCATTTGATCCAGATCAGCAAGGTAGTGGATAGGGCTCAGTATGTCGGGGCTTCTGTACTATTATAGGATGTGATGGAAGAGTTTTTTATCAAGGACAGGGGAGGTGGCTGGATTTGCCGGTAAGTAGTCGGGATGACCTGTCCCTGCAAGACGTGTCGGGATTGCTGGGTTTGCCTGGGATTCAGGTGGTGAGGCTTGCCCGGGAGGGGGGCATCCCGGCAGAGCGAGAGGGTGAAATCTGGCGCTTCCCGCGGCAGGCTGTTCAACAATGGATTGCCGGTAACCGGGGGCATACCAGGGCGGATGGCCAGCCAGTAGATAGTGATGCCCCGCCCGCCTTCAACATCGTTGACTCCGAAGACCTGGATCATTATCGTGCGCAACCCGGAAACTGGAATGTTCAGGTCAACCAGCTTTCGAAAGGTTCCTTTCGCAGCTGTATTCGCAGCCTCAGTTTGCCGGGTATGGTGGTGTATGACAATCGCTGGGGTTGTGCATCCCTGGTGCGGGGGCAATCCCCGGAGGGCTGGTTGATGATGGGGGGAGTGGTTGCTCCCGAGCAGGGGACTTTGCATTGGTGCGGGCACCGGGCGGACCGGCAGCTTTTCGCCTGCACCTCGGAGCGCAAGGCGATCAGTTTCAGCGTGGAAGATAAGGCTCACGACGTGGTGCTGCTCATCGCACCCGAATTACTGCGGCAGACAGCAGGTAGCGAAGCCCTGGATCTGATGCGACATGCCCAACATCTGGATTTTGGTGTGGCCGGCGCTAAGCTGGTAGATCTCAGCCTGAGCCTGGTAAAGCAATGTGAATCGCATGCGCTGTTACTGCAACAACCAGCGATTGCCTCCCGGGTTCGATCAGCACTGTTGCGAGTGGTAGAGGAGTGCTTTTCGGCAATCTTCACTCACGGACATAGCGGAGATTCCCCGGACAGTCGTGAGCTCGCGGTACATAAGGCTGTTGAACACGTGTGGCAGGCTAGCGGTCCTGTCAGCGCCTGGAGCATGGCCCAGGCAGCCGGGGTTAGCCAGAAAACCCTGGAGCTGGCTTTCAGGCAGGCACTGGGCATGACGCCGGGAAAGTACCTTATGTTGACCCGGCTCAATGGCGCGCACCATGAATTGGCAGACGCGATACGAGGGCAGCACACCGTCACGGAAGTTGCGCTGCGCTGGGGGTTCAGCCATATCGGTCGGTTCAGCGGCGCTTATCGCCAACTATTTGGTGAATTGCCTTCCCAGACCCTGGGACAACCCTGCCCGCGGGGCTAAACAGTGTCGCCCTGTGTTTTCGCCGATGGCCGGGTGTGTTGACGTGTGTCATGAATTCACCTGCCTCTCTGCGCATTACGATTTGTGTCATAGTCCGGCCGCATTTCAGATATTAGATTGAAGTCCGACGGGGGCTTTGATCGACACGCAGGCCATTGCCCTGTCTCCGAATCGCAGGGAGGGCAGCAGATGAAAAGAAGAGACTTCCACAAGCTGGTGGTGGCGGGCTGGGGAGCTCTTGTGCTGTTCCCCTCGCTGGCATGGAGTGCGACGGAAAAAGCGGCGTCCGCAGTCGCCGGTAAATTGCGCCCGCTCGGCTTTCGTACCAAGAACAACCTGGATGGCAACATGGGCACCGACCCCATGTGGAATATGTCCACCCAGACCTGTGCCCGGCCGGCGACAGTGAACGTGGATCACCCGCAACCGAAGATGGTGCTCACCAGTGAGGAACAGGCCATCCTGGACGGTGAAAAGGGGCCGGCCATGCAGAAGGCCATGAAGACCATCGTGGCCTATGGGGAGCTGTTCGGTGCCAATCGACTGGTGGACCTGGACCACGCACCCCACATTGCGATGAGCTGGGGTACCGACGTGGTGGTGCCCTTCCTGGAGATCTACCAGCAGTTCGCCGACCAGGGCATCAAGACTTACGCACCCTTTACCTCCGATCCCAAGCCCTTCGATTTTGAGCGCCTGGATCCGGGACCCCAGAAGAGGAAAATTACCCTGAACGCCTATCGGCAGGATGCCCGCCTGACCGCGCTGTACGAAAAACTGGGAATGGACAAGGGCGGTTGGACCTGCGTCTGCTACGCGCCCGAGGTAGGCAATATTCCCAAGCAGGGTGATAGGCTGTCCTGGTCCGAGTCATCGGCGATCAATTACGCCAATTCGGCAATCGGTGCCCGCACCAATCGCAATACCATGGGCATCGATATGCTCACGGCACTGCTGGGCAAGGCACCGGATTTTGGCCTGATGACAGACGAGGGTCGCAAGGCCAAATGGCTGATCGAGGTGAAGGATATGCCGCGCCTGCCCCACCCGGAAATGGTGGGTTCTGCCATTGGCCTCAAAATTATTGAAGATGTGCCCTACATCGTGGGCATGGATGAAATGGTCAACGCCCTGCCGGAAAAGGATCGAATTGGCTACCTGAAAGACCTGGGTGCGGCCACTGCCAGTAACGGCGCCGTGGGCCTCTATCATATGGAAGGTGTGACCCCGGAAGCCCGGCAGCAGGGCCGCAAACTGCTGGCCGATGACTACCAGACATACACCATCGACTGGAGTGAACTCAAGCGCGTTTACGACGCCTACCCTATCCGCTGGCCGGAGGAACTGCAGAACCATACTCCGCAAAGGGTGTTCATTGGCTGCCCGGTAAATTCCAAGGGGCAGCTGGAGTATTACGGCCAGAAAATCATCGACGAACTGGGCAAGGCCGGCAAAAAGACG
>JAACFI010000499.1 GCA_009937575.1 Haliea sp. | reverse complement strand
CATGAAGAATCTTGATGCATCGATAGAGGCAGACCCCGAATTTGCGCTACCTCACGCCGCCAAAGGCATCTTGATTGAAAGCCTCAAAAAAACCGAACTCCATCATGCTGCCCGTAGCGAATTGGAAGCAGCAAAAAAAGCTCAAACACCCACGACGGCTCGCGAACATCATTACATAGCTGCTCTTGAAGCGGCATTGGCTGGGCAAGTCACGACTGCAGTAACTCACTATCAACAGATTGCGATCGATCACCCTCTTGACTTGTTCGCAATTCGCCTTGCCCAGTCCGAGTTGTTCTGGATAGGTGAAGTCGCTTGGATGCGCGATATATCCGAGAGCGTAGCCCCGCAGTGGACAGCTGATGTACCTGGCTACTCGTCATACCTCTCAATCCGTTCCTTCGGATTGGAAGAAAATGGCGACTACAATTTGGCCGAGAAGTGTGGTCGTCAAGCGGTGGATCTCGATCCTACCGATTGCTGGGGCGCACATGCAGTCGCCCACGCGCTTATCATGCAGGGACGCCTGGATGATGGAATCTCGTGGCTATCCGGATTGAACGGTAATTGGTCGGCCGCTAATAACATAGCGCACCACCTGTGGTGGCATTTGGCGTTATTTCATACAGAACGCGGCGATTATGACGCGGGACTGGATATTTACGATCAAAGACTTCGCGACCTTGCATCGCCGTTGATGCAGGCTATGCCGGATTTCTATGTTGATATTCAGAACGATACTGCGTTGTTACAGCGTCTCGAGCTGCGCGGGGTAGATATTGGCGATCGATGGCAGCCGATTGCCGAACTGGCAAAAGCCCGCATTGGAAATCATTACAGTCCCTTCACCAGTGCACATTGCGCCCTGGCGTTGGCGGCTGCCGACAGGTTTGACGAAGCAAATGAATTAGTACGTCTTATTCGAGAGTTCATTGCGGTGGACACAGGAGCGCTTGGCCCGAGATACGCGTTAGCGGTACTACCTGCAAGTGAAGCGGCGGTTTCTCATCGAATGGGTGAACACCAGCGTGTAATCGATATTTTGATGCCTGCCCGAAGAAACTTGTGGCAAATGGGTGGCAGCCATGCACAACGGGACCTGTTTTTCCAACTCTTCGTCGATTCGGCGATGAAATTGGGTCGCCGAGACATCCTGGGTCTGTTGTTGTATGAATTGGGGACTATCGGATTCGACCATCTGAGCGAGAGGTCAAGTTATGCCGATGCGGTTGCCTTGACCGGATAAAATAGTTGTCGATACTTTTGTTTACCGAACCATTATCAGATTCGTGAGTGCTTCGATACGGGTGTTACTGACAACGCGCAGCCGGCGTAAATACCCAGATATCGCTTGCTTCAGCCCGTTACCTAACCAGGTGCATAAATTCCCGAACAGAGCACCCTCAAGCGGTTTATTTTATTGCCCTCGGTGTTGTAGTAAACCTGATGTTCGTATTCAAAGGGTCCATATTCGAGCTTATGTCCACGCAGGCGGTAAGAAATTCGATAGCGGCCAGGCACATCATGATGATCGACGCTTACCACTTCTGACACCTGTTCACCAGGGGGGTACAGCTCATGAAGTGCTTTCTCGGTCTCTGGCCAGCCAATCGCATGCCAGGAATCTCCCTGGGTTGCAGCGAGAAACACGATATCCTCCGAGAATAGTTCATGGAGTCTTGTAATATCGCCTTGTGAAACAGCCTGAACATATTGTGATCCGAGATCTTTAGACATAGCAGTTTCCCTTCGAGATTAACTAAATTTAGACTCTCGAGATACCTCGAGTGCACACTAAGGACAGGTAGCCTTTTCCCAGGTCGCTGCCAAATAATATCGGAGCACCGTCTACAAAATATTTCACGATGGTACGTAATTGTCCCTGACGTAGTCCTCTTTGAACCCGGCTTTCAAAATATTACTGTAGGAGTGTTGCGGATCGCCCGGCACACTCACACCAGTACAGGTGAATATTTTCTGGCAGCCTAGTTCAATGGCAAGATTCAAACGAGCGGCCATCACCGCTCCCTGGCTTCCCTGGCGACGAAATTCCGGTGATGTGGCGCCATAATCTGTCCAGCCAAACCCGTTTTTTACGAACAAGGCTCCAACACCGGCGGGTTTATCTCCATCAAAACTCATAAAGATATGCCAATCATCCCTGCCAGGTAATTTTGCAAGCCAAGGTATGGCTTTATCGCCCAGGTCAAAGGCACTACAAATAATCTCGCCGAAGGCAGGTCCATATTCCGGCCCAATCTCACGCACTGTCAGATTCGTCTGACGATCTTCAACCTTGACCGGATCACGTGAAAATTTTTGCCAACCGCGATCGGATTTCAACCCTTCATCCCTCATCCACTCGTAGACTTCCGGTGGGCTGGCATCAGGGTGCAACTGAACAAAATACTGGGCTACTTCGTTCTCGCTATAGGTTGAAATGATAGCCTTGATCTCCTCCCGGGACGCCGGCCCGGACAATCCTAGTCCCAGGACTCGGTTCACTACGATTGCCGAGTCCGGGAGATTCCGGGCAACCGAGATAAGAGACGAATTCACAGTTAATCTCATTAAACCAATTTCTCTGATGTCATCCTGGTCAGCTGCGTCGTGCAAATCCTCCATTGCAGCTCGCTCTATAGTTTCCGATTCATGAGATTTCATATTTGCAGGGGGTCCAATTTAGGAATACAGCTCGAAGGGTAGTTTCCAGTCTATCTCAACTCTTCTGCTTACCCCAATCAATTTACCCTTGAGATAATGTGAATCGAAGCATTCCACCATTCCAAGCGTAGAAAACTGAATAGATAAAAGGTGACATATATGCTTACTTTACTGTGAGGAGCGAGGGTCTGTTCCTGGCCGGA
>JAACFI010000498.1 GCA_009937575.1 Haliea sp. | reverse complement strand
GGCGCCAGGTCGGTGCCGTTCAGCCAGGGGCCCTCGTCGCACACCATCCGCCAGGTGTTCCCGGTGGGGCCGTAGTTGACCAGGGCTTCTTTCTGCATGCCTTGCAGGGCGCGGGTGGCGGTGCGCAATTGCAGTCGCCGGCCCGCGCTGGATGCCGCCAGGTCGAGGGGAGTGTCGCCGTCGTGGCGGAATACCAGGGGATGGGGGCTGTTCTCTATACAGTCCATATTGCTGTCCGTCGTTACTTATTACTTCGTAACAAGCGTAACTCGCCACCAGCCACTCGGTGTGACTGGTGGCGCACTATCACTTGAACAGGGATGCCATCTTGTCGGTGTCGGTGTATTCCTGAAAGGACGTGATCCAGCCATTCTTCACCTTGAACACCTGGGTCACGTCCAGTTCGATGGTCATCTCGGTGCCGTGCAGGCGGTTGATTTCGCTGGCGCGGATGATGATGTCGTTCTCGTTCCAGATCATCTCCGGCTCGAATTCAACGATCTCCACCAGGCCGTGATACTCGCCGGCGAAGGGGATGCTGTCCGGGCCGCGGTAGACCCAGGTGCAGTCCGGGTGGACCATGCCCAACGCCTTGTCCAGGTCGCCGTTCAGTACCGCGTCAAAGAAGTGCAGCACGGTCTCCATCTCGTTGCGCGGTTGCTTGTACCAGACTTTTTTGTCGGCGGCGTGGTGTCGACGGTACCAGTCGCCTATGGCATGGCCGATGTGCTCCGGCTGGTCCTCCTGCAGGAAGTGATTGCCGATGCCGACAAAGGCCGATTCGTGGTTGGCGATACGCTCTGCGCGCCAGGCCACGTCCAGCTCGGTGCTCACCGCGCCTGGCTTGGAGAAGATATCCAGCACTTTCACATCTGAGGTGAACAGCCACTCGTTGATCGCATCCATGGCCTTGTCCACGTAGGGGCGGTCGCCATCGAAGCCGCACTGGCGGGGCCACTCCAGCATCGGCGTGCGGTGCGCGGGATCGCGGAAGGGATCGCGGTACACGTCCAGTTCGCGCTGGGTCATCTGGCGTGCGGTATGCAGGTGCATGATGCGCTCCACGAACAGGTTCTGCTCGATATTCCATTTTTCGGCTTCGTCCGTGCGCCAGCGATCGTAGTGATCCATGGCGATGGCCATGGTGGGGTCCTTGCGGGCCGCCTCGGCATCGCGAACCGGGTAGGCCGGCGCGAGCAACGCCTCCATAAGCACCACACCCTCGACTTTATCCGGATTGCAGGCGCCGTAATAGGGGCCGATCACCGAGCCCCAGTCCTGCCCGACGATGGTGATATTGTCAAGTTCCAGGGTCTCGATAAAGGAGAACAGGTACTTGACGTAATCCTCGATGGTGTAATCGAGATCTGGCTTGTCAGACAGACCGTGCCCGATGTGCTCCACGGCGATGACCCGCGCATAGTTCTCCACGTAGGGCATGATGTTGCGCCAGATGTAGGCCTGCTCCGGGGCGCCGTGGACGAACAGCACGACCTTGTCGGAATCCAGCTGGCCGCTTTCCACGTAGGCCAGTTCCACGTCATCCACCACCTTGATGAACTTGTGTTCATAGGGGAATTCGTGGGAAGGGGGGCGATCCAGCTTGCGGCACAGGTCGAGTGGTTCCATGTCGTCATACTGGGTGAAGGTTTTCCGCGGTTTCTGGTTCATGTCGGATCCTCTGAAGTGCTTGTTATCGGAGGTTGTGACTATAGTTTCTGGAGGAAGGGATAAAAACCGCCGCTAATAGTAATAACTGTTCTAAAAAATAGAACAATCTGAGAGGCGACGTCGACCTGGGATCAGGCTCGCCGCTATCGAGGGGTCGCCTCAGTCGAGGACTTACACCTCGTCCGGCAGGGTACTCTTGAGGAATTCCAGGAAAACCTCCAGCTTGCGCGGCTTCAACCTGCGGGAGGAATAGATACCGTAGATTTCGTGTGATGCCTGGTATTTGCCCCCGAAAAGCTTTACCAGCTTGCCCTGATCTACGGATTGCTGACCGTAAAATACCGGCAGCATTGCGATCCCCAGGTCCTGCTCGGCCAGGGAGCGCGCAGCTGCCAGGGAGTCGCAGCGGTAGCGGGGTTCGATACGCGCTTCCTTCTGGGTGCGACCGCTGCGATACAGCCAGGGCCGTGCGCGGCGATTCTGGTCCAGTTCTGCGATACAACTGTGGTGGTAAAACTCGCTGGGATGCTGGGGTTGACCAAATTCCGCAAGGTATTGCGGGCTGGCGAAATAGTCGGTGCGACCGTTGCAGATCCTGACCGCAACGAAACTTGAATCATCCGGTGCGTCAGGGTGGATGATCAGGTCCAGCCGGTCGTGCAGCAGGTCTGGCCGGGCAGCACCGGACAGGAACTCCAGTTCCAATTCCTGGAATCGGCGGGTGAATTCCCCCAGGTGGGGATTGAGTATCTCCGACATGAACTCCACCGGGGCGAATATTGACAGGCGCCCACCCAGGGTCGATCCATCGGTCTCCACGCCGCTCTGCAGGGCTTCCACGTTTTCCAGAATACGCTGGGCATCGCGATAGACGCGTTCACCGGACTCCGTCAGCTGGATACTGCGGGTGGTGCGATCCAGTAATCGCGCCCCCAGGGATTCCTCGAGTTCCTTGAGGTGCCGGCTGATACGAGATTTCGGCGCGCCCAGGTTCTCCGCGGCGCGCGAGATAGAACCCGCTTCCACGATCGCGATAAAGATTTCCAGGTCGCTGAATTTAATGGCCATCGGCGCCAGCCTACGGAGCCGGGACTGTGATTGCAAACCCGGGGACATTGTCAGTCAACGGTCTTTGCGCTGCCGGGCAAGACAGGCCGTGTTGATAACCCCTACAGTGGAATGGACGAATTTATTGCATAAAAAAACGAGCAGAGGTAGCAGCATGTCAGTCTCATTTCACATCGGAAACCTGCCCAACCAATCGGTACAACACGCCCTGGAAATGGGCCGTCGCAGCGAGGAACTGGGGTTCGATGGCCTGTGGGTGGCGGATTCCCACTCGGTCATGCGTGACGCCTATGCCATTCTCGCCGTGTTGGCCACCCAGACCAGCACCCTGAAGCTTGCTACCGGGGTCACCCACACGGTAACCCGTCACCCTGCAGTATTGGCCAACAGCTGGGCTACCTTGCAGGAGCTGTCAGAAGGGCGTGCTATCTGCGGGATCGGGGTAGGGGAGAGCGCCGTGCATAACCTCGGCCTGAAGCCGGAGCGCCTCGCGGTGTTCGAGGAGAAGCTGGGGGTTATCCGCGCGTTACTCAACGGTGAGACCGTGGAATACGAGGGCAAAGAGATCCAGATGCCCTGGTCCACTTCCCCGGTGCCATTAATCATGGCCAGTTCCGGCCCGAGATCCCTGCAACTGGC
>JAACFI010000497.1 GCA_009937575.1 Haliea sp. | reverse complement strand
AGCAGATGATCGATGTCCAGTTCGGACGCGGTGCGGGTGTGCAGGCGCGCATCATAGCCCAGCATCCGCAGGTAGTTGGCCATCACCGCCCCCACCTCGGCGGCACGTAAGGCTGCCCGGGAGGCCTGGGAACCGAGCAGCCATTGCGCCCCGGGTTCGTCGGGGCGGGCATCCCGAGGAAACTCAACCAGGATGACCAGGGCGTGGGTGTGCGCCAGCGGTTCCTGCAGTGCAGACTGGGCCTGTTCCCAGGCCGCCCTGCCCTCGCGCACACTGATTTCAGCCATCGGGTTGTCGGCAGAGCCGGTACCGTACTCGCGCTCCATGGCCTGGGTAAGGGAGTGGTTGACCACGGGCTCTTCCAGCAGGGCACTTTCGGGAATGCAGCAGACGCCGGCCATGCTGGCGTCCAGGTAATAGCACGCGGCCTTGAGATGATTGCCCCTTTCCTGCAGATCTGTAGGAATCGGGGCTTGCGATGGCGCGACCGGCCCCGCGCGCATGCGGTCCATGACGTTGACGTACTCGCGCATACCGTTGGCCAGCGAGTGCGGATTATCCGCGTCTTCGATCTGCAGTTCCAGGGGCGGGGTTTCGCGCCGAAACCGCGTAGGATTTTGCTGGCGCGCCAATCTCTCCAGGGGATAGCTGCCCAGGTGGACCGGTCGGTTCTTGTGTGAAAAGAGGCGGGTCATAAGTTAATCTCCGGCCATTCGGCTATTGAATTTTTATAGTACTGATCAGTATTATAGGTATAACAAGACAATGTGCGCCACTCATAATGAGGCTTTTTCTTCGCAGTTTTATACTTTTATGCTATATACAAATCGTTTTTTTGATTTTATTTTATGTACCGGTCAGTATTTTAAAAGCTATAATACCGGCATTCGCGGGAGAGAGTGGAATCGTGGCCAGAAAAAGACGTCCCAACGACATGCGGGAGAAAATACTCCTCGTAGCAGAATCATTGATCATCGAGAAGGGGTATCGCAGTACCAGCCTTGACGAGGTCGTGGAAAAGGCGGGCTGCTCCAAGAGTGCGGTGTACGAATACTTTGGTGGCAAGGAAGGCCTTCTGTCTGCCCTCTCCGTGGATTTGGTCACGACACTGTCGCGAGAGCTCGAAGCGCTCAGCCACACCACTGACGATGTGACTGGCGCGTTGGAAAGCTACGCAGTCCGTGCGATGTCCCTGATCCTGACCGAGCGCCACATGTCGACCGTGCGTTCGGTGGTGGCGGAGGTTTGGCACGCCCCCGCGCTCGGACACTCCTATTATCGCCTGGGACCCGCGCTGGCCCAGGAACGCCTTGCCGACTACCTACAGCGGCAGGCGGACGCCGGACAGTTGGACATCGAAGATGCGAGCCAGGCCGCGGTGCACTTCTACGGATTGATGCTATGGGACAAGTGGAACGCCATGGTGGTGGGCGGCAGGAAACCCATGAGCAAAGCGGAGATTGAGGAGGACGCGAAACTGGCGGTACACGCCTTCATGCGACTCTACGGGAAGCGGTGAGCCCCGGCCCAGACCGAGGCAGGATGAGCCCTGCTCAGCGCCCCATCTGCCGCAGGTAACTGGTGTTGAAAAACTTGTGGCGCAGCGGATTGGCAGCCATCCTCGATTTCAGGTTGAGCGTGGTGCAGTGCTCTGCCTGCAGGTCGATCATACTCACGCCATCGGTGATCGCCCCCTGCCACGCCTCGTTTTCCGCCGTGTGGTAGGCCGAGTCGCTCACAGCGACCATACCCAGTTTCCAGAGCTCACCGGCCCGATCGTAAATCCGGGTCAGCACCGGGGCAAAGGTGGCGGAATCGATCACGTAGTGGCGCTTCGATAAAGGATGGTCCGGGTCCCTGGGCGCCGCCTCCAATAAATGAACCCTGCGCAGTTGCCAGGTCACCTTCGGGAAACAGCCGCCCTTACCGGAGAAGCCGATGTCCCGGTACCCCTCCTTGTCAGGCTCCTGCTTATCCAGGTCCAACTGGTTGTGCCCATACATCGGCAACAGCAGCTCCTTGCTGCCCAGGTAGGTCCACTCCATATCCACGATGCGGCCGTTGTAGCCTAGAAAGTCCTCGATCATGATGTCGCTTCCGAGAAACGCATCGGTCTTTTGGCCAGTTGCAATACGCTTCACCCGGCGCTGGGTATTCAGGTACATCCACGCCTGTTCGGGTTCGGTGTCGATCTCCGCCCGGTGTATCAACAACTGGGTGTTGCGGATGTCCTGGGGCTTGTTAACACGCAGGTACAGGGCGGAGAATAGCGCGGCGGGGTTGTCCCCCAGGGTGGGAATTGGTTCGTGGGAGTGGCGGTGGGTATAGCGAAGTATTGCCCCGTACATGTTGATAGTGCGCTCGAGTTTGTCCTTCCGCATATCGCGGTAACGCCAGATGAAGTGCGCGGTCTCGGTCTCGTCCGGGGCATAGGCATAGCGCATATTCCAGGCGGCCTTGGTTCCAGCCAAGGGATCCTGCAGGTCGAGCCCGGGAAACGGGCGACCGGCCTGGTAATTGGACAACTCGCCAGGCTCGCTGCCTAATTCGACCGTGCCGAGGTTGTCACCAGTCGCCTCCACGTAACGTGGGTGTGTAGAGAAATCCAACGACGGGCCCAGGGTGATCTGGAAATGGCCGGCGTGGATGTTATCGGCTACTGCCTCATCCAGCCAGCTGACGTACTGGTCCACATTATCGCTGTTTATGGTCGTCCCGGGCGCCAGCAAGGCATTATCGATGTCCTGAAGTATCGGGGTGAATTCCTCCAGTACCAACGCTGAATTTTCGGCGTGGGTGGAAAAGGCAGCCAGGCAAATAGCCATCAGGGCGGAAGCCCTGACAAATTCGCGCAATGACCAGACCACCACCC
>JAACFI010000130.1 GCA_009937575.1 Haliea sp. | reverse complement strand
GCCCTTGGCCTTGATATCCAGGCGATCGAGATCATCGGAGGCGCGCACGATATTCTCCCCGACCTTCCTGGCGGCGCGCAGCGCAATATTGATCATCGGTTCCATGGATAGTCCTGCCTCTTGGTCGGGGCGCGCAATTCTAGCAGATTTTCGTTTTCGGGTGTTGGGGGCAGCCCGCAAGGGCTGCCCAAACAGACATTATTGGGCACTAAACGCCCGACCAGTAACCCCGAGCGAATCGTCACCCATGAGAAACAGGTAAGTGGCCATGATTTCGTCCGGTGAGGGATTGCTGTCCGGTTGTTCCGCAGGGTAGGCCGAGCGGCGCATCGAGGTGTTGGTGGCACCCGGGTTGAGGCTGTTGACACGGATTTTCGAGGTGTTTTCCAGTTCGCTCGCCAATACCTGCATAAAACCCTCCGTGGCGAACTTCGAGACCGCGTAGGCACCCCAGTAAGCCTTGCCGGTGCGACCCACCCCCGAGGAAGTGAAGATGATCGAGGCACTGGGCGCCGCCTGGAGCAGTGGCAGCAGGTGGCGGGTAAGCAGGAACTGGGCATTGACATTGACCTGCATGACCTCCTCCCACGCAGCGTAGCCTGCGCTCTCGATAGGCCGGCGCTCCCCCAGGACACTGGCATTGTGGAGAATGCCATCCAGGTGGTCGAATTCACCCGCCAGGCCGGAGGCCAGGTTGATGCAGTTTTCCTCCGTGGCCGTGGCCAGGTCCAGTTCCACCAGTGCCGGTTTGGGGCAGCCGGCGGCCTCGATCTCGTCGTACACCGCTTCCAGCTTGTCGGCGGTGCGCCCCAGCAGAATGACGGTGGCGCCGTGGCGCGCATAACAAAGTGAGGCGGCGCGGCCGATACCGTCGCCGGCACCGGTGACCAGTATCGTTTTACCCTGCAGCAGGTTATTGCGCGGGTGGTAGTTGGCGGGTGCGGAATAATTATCCATGGAATCGTTTCTCACTCATGGCCGAAAATCAGCCCGGTGAGCTGGGCGCTGCAATCGGCCCTGGCGTCGGCGCCCCAGCTTCCTGGATCGTCATCCGGTTCGATATAGCCGTAGGCGGCGGCGATAGTGTACATGCCGGCGCGGCGTCCGGCCTCGATATCCCTCAGGTGATCTCCCACGTAAATCGCCTCGTGGGGGGAGCATTCCAGGTCGCGGCAATTGCGGTACAGTGTCTCCGGGTGGGGCTTGCGGTCGGTGACATCGTCGGGGCAGACCACGCTCCCCGGCGCCGGCTGGATGTCCAGTCTTTCGAGCAGCGGTTCAGTCAGGTAGCGCGGCTTGTTGGTGGAAATACCCCAGGCAATACCTAGTCTTTCCAGTTCATCCAGCAGGCCGGGAATCCCGGGGTAGGGGCTGGCCAGGCTGCCAAGGATATCCTGGTACAGTTCAAGCAGGCGCAGGCGCTGGCCCTCGAAGGCTGGATCCTGTTCCTCCATGTCCAGGCCCAGGCTGACCAGGGCCCGGGCGCCATTGGATACCGAGGCGCGAATCCGCTCCGGATCCATTGGCTCTCGGCCGTGTTCGGCGCGCAGGGCCTGCACCACCGGGATGAACTCATCGGCGGTGTCCACCAGAGTGCCGTCCAGGTCGAAAATCACCGCCCGCAGGTTTTCGGGTCGTTTGTTCACGCCGGTTTCACCGCCCGCACCATGTAATTTACGCTGACGTCCCTGGGGTGCAGCTTGTAGTTGCGGGTCAGGGGGTTGTAAGTGAGGCCGACCATGCCCTCGAGCACCAGACCGGCATTGCGGGCCCAGCTGCCCAGCTCCGAAGGCTTGATGAATTTGGCGTATTCGTGGGTACCTGCGGGCAGCAGCTGCAGGATATGTTCGGCACCGACGATCGCGAAGGCGAAGGCCTTAGGGTTGCGGTTAATGGTGGAGAAGTACAAAGAGGCTCCAGGTTTCGCCAGTTCTGCACAGGCGCTGATGACCGCCGCCGGGTCCGGTACGTGTTCCAGCATTTCCAGGCAGCAGACAACGTCAAAGCTCTCTGCTTCACCCTCCGCCAGTTGCTCCGCCGTACAATGGTGATAGTCCACCTCCACGCCGGACTCACGTTGGTGCAGCCTGGCCACCGACAGGGGGGCCTCTCCCATGTCGATGCCGGTGACGCGCGCGCCCCGCTGGGCCATGGACTCCGCCAGGATACCGCCGCCACATCCCACGTCCACCAGTCGCTTTCCCGCCACCGGCGAGTGCTCGTCGATGTAATTGGCGCGCAGCGGATTGATGTCGTGCAGTGGCTTGAATTCGCTGCTGCGATCCCACCAGCGGGATGCCAGGGCTTCGAACTTGGCAATTTCCTGGGGGTCGACGTTCAGGTTGTTGCTCATAGGGTCTGCCCCTCGCGATTGATTGTTGCCTGCCACCCCTTGATACGCGCGGTCAACGGCTCCAGGTCAATGCGAGTCAGCCTTCGTTGCTCCAACACCGGCTGCCCGGCGATCCAGCTGTGGCTGACCTGGCTGCCGTTGCAGGCGTACACTAGCTGTGACAGGGGATTGTACAGGGGCTGGGTTTCGGGAGTGTCCAGGTCCACCGCGATGAGGTCGGCCTGCTTGCCCACTTCCAGGCTGCCAATCCGGTCTTCCTGGCCCAGCGCCAGGGCGCCATTGATAGTGCCCATGGCCAATGCCTCGGAGGCGGGCAGGGCAGTGGCGTCCTCCGCGTAGAGTTTTGCCAGCAGCGCCGCTGACTGCATCTCACCGAACATGTTGAGGTCATTGTTACTGGCTGCGCTGTCGGTGCCCAGTGCAACGTTGATACTGCGCCGCCCCAGTTTTTTCACCGGGCAGCTGCCCGAGGCCAGCTTCATGTTGGACTGGGGGCAGTGCACCACATGGGCGCCGCTCCGCGCCAGCAGGTCCATGTCCTGCTCCCCCAGGTCGGTCATGTGTACGCACAGGGTTCTCGGTCCCAGCAATCCCAGGCGATGCAGGGTGTCGATGGGGCGTTCACCATTCTGTTCCACCGCCAGCAGCACCTCACCCCGGGTTTCATGCAGGTGGATCTTGACCAGCATATCCAGTTCTGCGGCGTAAGTGGCGACCTTCGCCAGGTTGGGTTCGGACACGGTGTAGGGAGCGTGGGGGCCGAAGCCGACGGTGACCAGTTCGCTGTGCTTCACGTCATCCCGCAGGGCCAGTCCCTTGCTGATGTACTCGTCGCCGTTCTGGGCCCAGGCGGTCGGGAAGTCCAGCACCGGGAAAGCGATCTGGCATCGGGGAAAAAGTACATGTCGGTAAAGGTGGTGGTGCCGCTGCGAATCATCTCTGCGATCGCCAGCTCGGTACCGTCGCGCACGAAATCCGGGCCCATGTGAGCCATTTCTGCCGGCCAGATGTACTGCTCCAGCCAGGGCATCAGGGGCTGGTCGTCGGCGTAACCGCGCAGCAGCGACATGGCGGCGTGCCCGTGGCAGTTGACCAGGCCCGGCATCAGCGCGTGCCCCGGTAATTCCAGCTCCCGATCGGCACTGATAGCGCCCGCCTCGTTGCGGGGTAGCAGGGCGCTGATGCGACTGTCGCTGATAGCGATGCTGTAGTTTTCCAGCACGGTGCCACGGGGCACCACGGGGACGATCCAGCCCGGGTGAATCAGTGTGTCTGCAGTCTGTGTTGCTGTGCTCATCGCTGTCCTGTCGCTGTCCCGGTGAGCTTCGTAAACTGCTCAAATAATAACCTTTGGTGCCCCCCGGCGCCGGCTATTCCGGGTAAGCGCGGAAGTATAACCGCAAAAGCGCGAAACTTGCCTGAATGGCCGCCAAATTCCGCAAAAACATGGCGAGTACCGGGCATCTTCCCGTATAATAGATGGTTTATGTCCGGGGGGCTGATAATAAGCAAAAGCCCCTTGGCCAGCCGCAAGGAAAGTGTTGTAAATGGGTGAGCTAGCCAAAGAAATCCTTCCCGTCAATATCGAGGACGAGCTGAAGCGGTCCTACCTTGATTACGCCATGAGCGTGATCGTGGGCCGCGCCCTGCCGGACGTGCGCGATGGCCTGAAACCGGTACACCGGCGGGTGCTGTTCGCCATGAACGAGCTCAACAACGACTGGAACAAGGCGTATAAAAAGTCCGCCCGTGTGGTGGGAGACGTGATCGGTAAATACCACCCCCACGGTGACTCGGCCGTCTACGATACCATCGTACGCATGGCCCAGCCGTTTTCCATGCGCTACATGCTGGTGGACGGCCAGGGCAACTTCGGGTCCATCGACGGCGACAACGCTGCCGCCATGCGGTACACCGAGATCCGCATGCGCAAGATCTCCCATGCCATGCTGGCGGATCTCGACAAGGAAACCGTCGACTTCGTCGACAACTACGACGGCACGGAACAGATTCCAGAGGTGATGCCCACCCGTGTGCCCAACCTGCTGGTTAACGGTTCTTCCGGTATCGCCGTGGGTATGGCCACCAATATACCGCCCCATAACCTCACCGAGGTGATCAGCGGTTGCCTGGCGTTGATAAAAGATCCCGATCTCACCGTCGACGACCTGATGGAGCACATCCCGGGTCCGGATTTTCCTACCGGTGCGATCATCAATGGCCGCGCCGGTATCATCCAGGCGTACCGCTCAGGCCGTGGTCGAATTTACGTGCGCGCCCGCGCCGAGGTGATTACCGATGAGAAGAAGGGCAAGGACACAATCCTCATCCATGAGATCCCCTACCAGCTCAACAAGGCGCGGTTGATCGAGCGTATCGCCGAACTGGTCAAGGAAAAGAAGATCGAGGGCATTACCGAGCTGCGGGACGAGTCCGACAAGGACGGCCTGCGGGTAGTGATCGAACTGCGCCGCGGTGAAATCGGTGACGTGGTACTCAACAACCTGTACGCACAAACCCAGCTGCAGTCGGTGTTCGGCATCAACATGGTCGCCCTGGTGGACGGCCGGCCGAAGATCCTCAACCTCAAGGAAATTCTCGAGGCCTTCGTCCGCCACCGGCGCGAGGTGGTGACCCGACGCTCCGTCTACCTGCTGCGCAAGGCCCGGGAGCGCGGGCACATCCTGGAGGGGCTGGCCATCGCCCTGTCCAACATCGACCCGGTGATCGAGTTGATCAAGGCTTCGCCCAGCGCCAGCGAGGCGCGGGAAAAACTGCTGGCCCGTGGCTGGCCCCCGGGCGATGTGATCGGCATGCTGGAGCGGGCCGGCGCAGATGCCTGCAGGCCGGATGACCTGGAGCCGCAATACGGACTGCGCGACGGCGACTATCACCTGTCCCCGGCCCAGGCCCAGGCCATCCTCGAACTGCGCCTGCACCGCCTTACCGGGCTGGAGCATGAGAAGCTGCTTAACGAGTACCAGGAGAAGCTGGTGGAAATCGCCGATTTCCTGGAAATCCTCGGTGACCCGGAGCGCCTGAAACTGGTGATCCGCGAGGAACTGGAAGAAATCGCCACCGAGTACGGCGACGAGCGTAAGACCGAGATCACCGCCTCCCAGCACGATCTCACGGTGGAAGACCTGATCACCGAGGAAGACCGGGTGGTGACCATCTCCCACGGCGGATATGCCAAGACCCAGCCCCTGTCGGACTACCAGGCCCAGCGCCGGGGTGGTATGGGCAAATCCGCCACCGCGGTGAAAGACGAGGACTTCGTCGAGCACCTGCTGATCGCCAGCACCCATGCCACCATCCTGTGTTTCTCCAACCTGGGCAAGGTGTACTGGTTGAAAGTTTACCAGATTCCCCTGGCGGGCAGAAACAGTCGCGGCCGGCCCATGGTCAACCTGCTGCCCCTGGAAGAGGGGGAGCGGGTGACGTCCATCCTGCCAGTGGTGGAATACACCGAGGGCCATTACATTTTCATGGCGACTGCCAATGGTACCGTGAAAAAAACCGCCCTTACGGATTTCTCGCGCCAGCGCAGTGTCGGCCTGCGGGCCCTGGAACTGGAAGAGGGCGATGTGCTGGTCGGCACGGCGATCACCGACGGCAGCTGCGATGTCATGCTGTTCAGCAGTGAGGGCAAGGCGGTGCGTTTCAAGGAGGGCGATGTGCGGGCCATGGGTCGCACCGCGCGGGGAGTGCGCGGCATCAAGCTGGGTGCCGGCCACCGCATGATCTCCCTGATTATTCCGGAGGAGGACGGCACGGTGCTTACCGTGAGTGAGAACGGCTATGGCAAGCGCACCCAGATGGAAGAGTTCCCCATCAAGGGCCGCGGCACCATGGGTGTCATCGCCATGCAGACCTCGGATCGCAACGGCAGGCTGGTGGGAGCTGTGCAGGTCTTCGAGGGGGATGAACTGATGCTGATCTCCAACCAGGGGACCCTGGTCAGGACCCGCACCGACGAGGTGTCAGTACTGGGCCGCAATACCCAGGGCGTCCGGGTTATTCGCACCAAGGAAGGCGAAACTCTGGTAGGGGTGGAACGAGTAGAGGAACCCGATGAGGACGCCGTAGTCGACGCTCCCGAAGACGAAAGCTGAGATCAGATACGCGTGTTGAGGACACACTGACAATGACCCGCTGTTACAATTTTTGCGCCGGCCCGGCGGCACTGCCGGAACCGGTACTGGAAATCGCCCGCGACGAAATGCTGGACTGGCACGGCAAGGGCCTGTCCCTGATGGAGATGAGCCACCGCAGCACGGAGGTGGTCGGCGTGGCGGAGGCGGCAGAACAGACGCTGCGGGAATTACTCGGCGTCTCTGACGACTACGCGGTGCTGTTCCTGCAGGGGGGCGCCAGCACCCAGTTCTCCGCGGTACCGCTGAATCTGCTGGGCGGGAAGACCTGCGCCGACTACGTCAACACCGGCCAGTGGTCGAAAAAAGCCATTGCCGAAGGCAGGCGTTACTGCGAGGTGAACGTCGCGGCCTCTTCCGAGGGCACCAATTTTTCCACCATTCCGCCACAGGATGTGTGGCAGCTGGGTGATGACGCCGCCTACCTGCACTACACGCCGAACGAGACCATCGGTGGCGTGGAGTTTTTCTGGACACCCGAGGTGGACGTACCGCTGGTGGTGGACATGTCGTCCACTATCCTGTCGCGACCGGTCGACGTCAGCCGGTACGGTGTGATCTACGCCGGGGCGCAAAAAAATATCGGGCCCGCGGGCCTTACCCTGGTGATCGTGCGCCGGGACCTGCTGGGTCGCGCTGACGACAAGTGTCCCGCCATGCTCAATTGGCAGGTGGCTGCTGACAATGACTCCATGTATAACACCCCTCCCACCTTCGCCCTCTACCTGGCGGGACTGGTGTTCGACTGGCTGAAGCAGCGGGGAGGCCTGGAGGCCATGGAACGTGTCAACCGGCACAAGGCGGAAAAACTCTATGCCGCCATCGACGGCAGCGACTTCTATGCCAACCCGGTGGAGTTGTCCAGCCGCTCGCTGATGAACGTGCCCTTCACCCTGGCGGACGACAGCCTGGACAAGCAGTTCCTGCAGGAATCCGAGGCGGCGGGACTGTTGAACCTGAAGGGGCACCGCTCGGTGGGCGGTATGCGCGCCAGCATCTACAATGCAGTAGGCGAGGATGCGGTCGATGCGCTGATCGCCTTCATGCAGGATTTCGAACAACGCAACGGTTGATATGGCAGATAACAGGGATCTCGAACAGGTCAGGGCGGATATTGACGCCATAGACCAGGAAATCCAGGCGCTGCTCAGTCGCCGGGCAAAGTGTGCCCAGCGGGTTGCCGATATCAAGCTGGAGGAGGTCAACGCGGCCAGGGAGCGTGGCGACGAGGATGCCGAGGTGGTCTTCTACCGCCCCGAGCGTGAGGCCCAGGTGCTCAGGCGCATCATCGAGCGCAATGCGGGCCCCCTGCCGGGAGAGACTATTGCTCATATCTTCCGCGAGATCATGTCTGCCTGCCTGGCCCTGGAGCGACCTCTGCAGGTGGCCTACCTGGGTCCCGAGGGCACCTTCACCCAGGCTGCGTCCATCAAGCACTTCGGCCACGCTGCGGTGTGCGTGCCACAGGCAACCATCGACGGTGTATTCGCCCAGGTGGAGTCCGGGGAGTGCAACTACGGGGTGGTACCGGTGGAGAACTCCACCGAGGGCATGGTGAGCCACACCCTGGACAATTTCATGGACTCCTCCCTGAAAATCTCCGGCGAGGTCGAGCTGCGTATCGGGCACCACCTGCTGGTGGCGCCGCACACGGATCCCGCCGGCATCACCCGCATCTGTGCCCACCAGCAGGCCCTCGCCCAGTGCCGCAACTGGCTCGACCGGCACTGGCCGAATATTGAGCGCGAGGCGGTCAGCAGCAACGGCGAGGCAGCGCGTATGGCGCTGGAGACCCCCGGGGTTGCCGCGGTGGCGGGGGACATGGCCGCCGAGCTCTACCAGTTGGAAAAGCTGGCCGAACACATCGAGGACTACGCCGACAACACCACCCGCTTCCTGGTCATCGGCCGCGAGGAGGTGCCTCCGAGTGACCGCGACAAGACCTCCATTATCGTTTCCAGTCGCAACAAGCCCGGTGCCCTGTTCACCCTGCTGGAGCCTTTCCGCCGGGGCGGGGTCAGCCTGACCCGAATCGACACCCGGCCGTCGCGCACGGAGAAATGGGCCTACGTATTCTTTATCGAGTTTGAGGGTCACCTGCAGGACGAGAAAATCGCCGCGATTCTGGCGGAACTGGAAGAGCAGTCCATTCTGTTGAAGCCCCTGGGATCCTACCCGCAGGCGGTGCTGTAGCGTTGTCGTGAGTTACCCCGCAGAAACAGTGGGCATTCTCGGCCTTGGTCTGATAGGCGGTTCCCTGGCCCGGGCCCTGCGTGAGAGTGGCTTCAGCAGGCGGTTCATAGGTTACGGTTACCGGGAGCCCTCATTGCGCCGGGGTGTTGAGCTGGGTGTGATCGACGATTTCACCCTGGACCTGGGGGAATTGATCGATCGCGCCGACATCCTGGTGATCTGTGCCCCCACCCTGGTGGCCGCGGACCTGTTGCGGCAGATACTGGGCAAACTGCAAGGGGTGGAGAACGGGCCGGTTATCACCGACGCAGCCAGCGTCAAGGGCAACCTGCTGGCGGCGGCGAAGGAAGCCTGTGGCGGCAACGTACCGCCTCGCCTGGTGCTGGGGCATCCCATTGCCGGTTCCGAGCGCAGTGGCGTCGATGCTTCCGATGCGGCCTTGTTCAGGCATCACCGGGTCATTCTCACGCCCGTGGAGGGCAACGAACCCGCAGCGGTGGAACTGGTGCGCGCCATGTGGCAGAGCACCGGTGCCGAGGTGGTGTCCATGTCGGTAGCGGATCACGACGAGGTACTGGCGGCGACCAGTCATCTGCCCCACTTACTGGCCTACGCCCTGGTAGACGCCCTGGCCCAGTCGGATGCCAGCGAGGATATTTTTCGCTGTGCCGCCGGTGGCTTTCGGGATTTTACCCGGATCGCTTCCAGCGATCCGGTGATGTGGCGCGACATCGCCATCGCCAACCGGGATGCACTGCTGCAGTCGATCGACCTGTTCAGCGAGCACCTCGGGCGGTTGCGGCAGGCGGTGGCCGACGAGGATGCCGATGGAATGCAGGAAACCTTCACCCGCGCCAAGGCGGCGCGGGACCAATTCGCCGCGATCCTGGCCGAACGGGGCCAGAGGAGCAAGGCCGAATAAATTACCCGATAAAGCGGGCAGGCTCACGGCCCTGCAGGGTGAGTCTATGTAGGGTTGAATTCATTCGACCAGGAGCCCGGACAAAGCAAGAGGCAAACAATGGAATTCAAACTAACGCCCGGTGGCACCATCTGTGGCGAGGCCCGGGTGCCGGGGGATAAATCCATCTCTCACCGTTCTATCATGCTTGGCGCTCTGGCTGAGGGCGTCACCCGGGTCAGCGGTTTCCTGGAGGGAGACGATGCCCTGGCGACCTTGTCGGCCTTCAGGGCCATGGGGGTGGAAATCGAGCGGCCAGGTGAAGGTAGTGTCATCGTAAACGGCGTCGGCCTGCACGGACTTGAGGCGCCAGCGCATCCCCTGGATCTTGGCAATGCCGGCACCGGCATGCGGCTCATGTGCGGCCTGCTTGCGGGACAGCCCTTCGATTCCGAACTGACCGGGGATGCCTCACTGTGCAGCCGGCCCATGGGCAGGGTGATCGATCCGCTGCAGCTGATGGGGGCCGAGATCACTTCCAGCGAGGGGGGCAGGCCGCCACTGCGTATCACCGGCGGCAGGCAGCTGCGCGGTATTCACTACGACCTGCCCATGGCCAGCGCCCAGGTGAAATCCTGTGTGTTGCTGGCGGGGCTCTATGGCAATGGGCGCACTTCGGTCACTGAGCCTGCACCTACCAGGGACCACACCGAGCGCATGTTGCGGGGCTTTGGTTACCAGGTAAGCAGCGATAACGGGGTCATTTCCCTGGAGGGAGGTGGCAGCCTGCGGGCGGCGGACATCGACGTGCCTGCGGATATTTCCTCCGCGACCTTTTTCCTGGTGGCGGCGAGTATCGCGCAGGGATCCGACCTGGTGCTGACCCACGTGGGCATCAACCCCACCCGCATCGGCGTACTCAACATCCTCGGTCTCATGGGGGCCGATATCAGTCTCAATAACGAGCGGGAGGTGGGGGGAGAGCCGGTGGCGGATATCCACGTGCGCTACGCGCCGCTTAAGGGTATCGAGATCCCCGAGGACCAGGTGCCCCTGGCCATCGACGAGTTCCCGGCCCTGTTCATTGCCGCCGCCTGCGCCGAGGGTCGTACCGTACTACGAGGTGCCAAGGAGCTGAGGGTCAAGGAGAGCGATCGTATTGCCGCCATGGCCGAGGGCCTGACCACCCTGGGCGTCGAGAACGAGGTCCTGGACGACGGTATCATCATCGAGGGGGGCAGGCTGGGCGGAGGCGTCATCAATACCTTCCACGATCACCGCATCGCTATGTCTTTTGCCATTGCCGCCCTGCGCGCCGAGGGGGAAATCCGCATCCTGGACTGCGACCACGTGGCGACCTCATTTCCCGGCTTCGACGCCCTGGCCCGGGGCCTGGGCCTGCAGATATCGGCGTTGGTGGACTGACCTGTGCACGAGATTCCGGTTATCACCGTGGACGGTCCAAGTGGCGCCGGCAAGGGCACCATCAGCCATATGCTGGCGGATACACTGGGGTGGCACTTCCTCGACAGCGGTGCCCTCTACCGGGTCACCGGACAGGCCTGCCTGATGGAGGGGGTAAGCTGGGACGATCACCCGGCGGTCACCGAGGTGGCCCGCCACCTGGACGTCAGCTTCAGTGCCGCAGAGGATGGCGAGATCCTGGTGGCGTGCAAAGGGATCGATGTCAGCCGTGAGATTCGTACCGAGGAGGGCGGTCGCGGTGCCTCCACGGTGGCGGCTATTCCCAGCGTGCGCGAGGCCCTGCTGCAGCGCCAGCGGGAGTTCCGCCGGGCCCCCGGCCTGGTGGCCGACGGTCGCGATATGGGCACCGTGGTTTTCCCCGATGCACCCCTCAAGTTCTTCCTCACCGCCAGCGCCGGGGAGCGAGCCCGCAGGCGCCATAAGCAGTTGATTGCAAAGGGAGAAAGTGTTAGTCTCCCGCGCCTTCTCGAGGACATCGAGGAGAGAGACGCGCGCGACAGCAGCCGAAAAGTCTCTCCCCTGGTGCCCGCGGAGGACGCCATTGTCATCGATAGCACCACCACGCCGATTCCGGATGTGTTTCAGCAGGTGATGCAAAGGGTGAAAGAAAAAGGTCTGAATTAGTCGCTAATTGCGGCTATCTCCTTGAAATGGCAGTAAAAATGCTGCTCCTGCGACCGAATCCAGTCAGGGTTGTCAGGGGCGGTTTTTAGTGGATGACCCGGGCCGGCTGGAGGCGCGGTAAGGGCAACAGCCCGATCATTTTTTAACAGGTAATGTGTAATGAGCGAATCGTTCGCCGAACTTTTTGAAGAGAGTCTGAAAACCGTCGACATGCAACCCGGCGCCATCGTCACCGGCGTTGTCATCGACATAGATAACGAGTGGGTCACCGTTCACGCGGGCCTCAAGTCCGAAGGTGTTATCCCTCGTGCCCAGTTCACCGACGCCAGTGGTGAGTGCACCCTGAACATCGGTGATGAAGTGCAGGTCGCCCTGGAAACCGTGGAAGACGGTTTCGGTGAGACCAAGCTGTCCCGCGAGAAGGCCAAGCGCGCCGAAGCCTGGAAAGACCTGGAAGCGGCCCACGAGGCAGACCAGGTGGTCAAGGGCATTATCAACGGCAAGGTCAAGGGTGGCTTTACCGTGGATATCAACACCATCCGCGCCTTCCTGCCCGGCTCCCTGGTGGACGTGCGCCCGGTGCGCGACACCCTGCACCTGGAAGGCAAGGAACTGGAATTCAAGGTCATCAAGCTGGACCAGAAGCGCAACAACGTGGTGGTTTCGCGCCGCGCGGTGATGGAAGAAGCCAACAGCGTCGAGCGCGACGCCCTGCTGGAATCCCTGCAGGAAGGCATGTCCGTCAAGGGTATCGTCAAGAACCTGACCGACTACGGCGCGTTTGTCGACCTGGGCGGCGTGGACGGCCTGCTGCACATTACCGACATGGCCTGGAAGCGTATCAAGCACCCCTCCGAGATCGTGGAAGTGGGCCAGGAAATCGACGTCAAGATCCTCAAGTTCGACCGCGAGCGCAACCGCGTATCCCTGGGCCTCAAGCAACTGGGCGAAGACCCCTGGGTGGAAATCACCGGTCGCTACCCGGAAGGCAGCCGGGTCAAGGCCAAGATCACCAACCTCACCGACTACGGCTGTTTCGCCGAGCTGGAAGAGGGCGTGGAAGGCCTGGTACACGTCTCCGAGATGGACTGGACCAACAAGAACGTACACCCCTCCAAGGTTGTCCAGCTGGGCGACGAGGTAGAGGTAATGGTCCTGGATATCGACGAAGAGCGCCGTCGTATCTCCCTGGGCATCAAGCAGTGCCAGCAGAACCCCTGGGACGCCTTTGCTTCACAGCACGCCAAGGGTGCGAAGATCTCCGGCAGCATCAAGTCGATCACTGACTTCGGTATCTTCATCGGCCTCGAGGGCAACATCGACGGCCTGGTGCACCTGTCTGACATCAGCTGGAATGAAACCGGCGAAGAGGCGGTGCGCAACTACAAGAAGGGCGACGAGATCGAGACTGTCATCCTGTCTATCGACCCGGAGCGAGAGCGTATCTCCCTGGGCATCAAGCAGCTGGAGGATGATCCCTTCGGCAACTATGTCTCTGCCAATGACCGTGGCTCTATCGTCACCGGTGAGGTGGTTGAGGTCGATGCCAAGTCGGTGATCATCAAGCTGGCTGACGAGGTTGAGGGTGTCCTCAAGGCCTCTGACATCAGCCGCGATCGCGTGGAAGACGCACGCAACTCCTTCAAGGTGGGTGACTCTGTCGAAGCCAAGATCATCTCTGTAGACCGCAAAAACCGCGGCCTGGGACTGTCTATCAAGGCCAAGGACTACGACGATGAGCAGGAGGCTGTGAAGTCCCTGAAGGATTCGGAGCAGGAAACAGCCTCTCCGGGTACTATCGGCGACCTGATCAAGGCGCAGATGGGCGATAAGTAACTCTCCTGTTTGGGACTTAGGTCCCGCCTTCGAAAAGGGCCCACCATCAGGTGAGCCCTTTTTTGTTCTTGATCGAATTATATTGCGTGGGCGGCCCTTTGGGCCGCTGCGTCGCTTTGCACGGGGGATTTTCCCTTGCTGCATTTGGGCAGCCCTTGCGGGCTGCTGCGTTGCTTGGCGGGCTGAGGTTTCGTTTTCTACATTGCGGGCACCATGCGGCGCGTGTGGCGCTTTACTTCTTTATTGGCGGGACTAGCGGGTCACGCGGCATCAGGCATTTTGGGGCATTGCCCATGGTGCCATCGAGTTACGTAGTAACCGTCACGGGGTCCACATTCAGTGGGCCACTAAGAGAAAGACATTTCGCACCGGAGCCCCTCCAAGTCCGAAAGCCGAAACCTCACCCCACCAATCAACGCGGACTCCGTAGCCGACTCTACAGGAAGCCCAAGGATTGTGGGGACCGGAGGGAACTGCCGGGGGATGGCACTCCGCGTTGATTTGTGCGGGGGATTTTTCATTGCGGACTTGCCGGGGCTCCGGTGCGAAATGTCTCCGTCTTAGAGGCAACTACCCCTGCACCCGGTAACGGCTACGTGGGCGATAAAGCAGTACTCCTACCAATGAACCTGAACCGAAGACGTCTGCAAGAACCCGCCTAAAAAGAAGTAAAGCGCCCAGCGCGCCGCATGGTGCACAAATGTAGCAAGGGAAAATCCCCCGTGCAAAGCGACGCAGCAGCCCGAAAGGGCTGCCCACAAAAAACCAGAGAAATCTGCTAAAATTGCGCGCCTTTTGAGCGGCGACAGGTGCCATGGATCTGGACAATATTCGTATCGTACTGGTGAACACCAGCCATCCCGGGAATATCGGCGGTGTGGCGCGTGCGATGAAGAATATGGGTTTGTCTCGCCTGTACCTCGTTGAGCCCCGGCAGTTCCCCGACGAGCAGGCCGACTGGCGGGCCGCATCCGCCATCGACGTGCTGGAGAATGCCGTCGTCACCCAGAGCCTCGACCAGGCGATCGGCGACTGCCAGTTCGTGGTGGGTACCAGCGCCAGGGGGCGGCGTATTCCCTGGCCACTGCTCGACCCGCGCCAGTGCGCCGAGCGAATGGCAGAAGTCTCAGACCGTGAGCAGGTGGCGGTGCTGTTCGGTCGCGAAGACCGGGGCCTGACCAATGATGAGCT
>JAACFI010000129.1 GCA_009937575.1 Haliea sp. | reverse complement strand
CATAACGTCCCGTAGAACGGCGTAGAATGCGCCTCCTGTGGTGCATTAACGCTGATGTGAACCGGCTGTGAACCAGCCTATTATGCCCATAATCCTCTAAACACCCTATTTTCACGAATACACTATAAAAATAGTGGTGCCCGGAGCCGGAATCGAACCGGCACAGCCGTTAGGCCGGGAGATTTTAAGTCTCCTGTGTCTACCAATTTCACCATCCGGGCATGGATAATATCACTGGAAGCCTCCCGATCGGAGGCGGCGGAATCATAGCACAGAATTCGGGGGCGGAAATACACTGCAAGCTCGCGTAATCCGGGTAAAACCCCTGCGCGTGTTACACTCGGGACACCAATCGGAACACCTGTCAGTGTGATGCGACGCCTTTGGATCACCCTCATAATCGCCCTACTCCTGGTCGCCGCACCCGCACTTGCGCTGCGCTCCCCGGCCGTGGTGCTGGCGCTGGTCCACTGGGCCATGGGGGCTTTCACCGAGCTGCGCCTGGAACTCAAAAATCCTGTCATAGCACTCTACAGCGGAAAGATTTCCGCCGATGAGCTACACCTGATTCCACGGGGAACTGCTGGCCCGGCTCTGCTTACGGTACTCAACCTGGAAGCACAAACCCGTCTTGGGGAGTTGCTGTCCGCGCGACTGGATACCGCCACACTGTCGGCGAGCCAGGTGCTTATTTATGTCTCGGAAAATGACGAGGCCAGCGACCCGAAGCCCAGTACCTGGATGCAGCTGACCACCTGGCTGCCCGCACGGCTCGACGTGGGCCAGGTGCACCTGATCACCGCCTCGGAAAACACCTGGATTTTTCCCCTGAAGAACCTTCGGGGCCGACGTTCGGAACCTGATACCTTCCGGGCAACCGCGCTGGCCGATTACGAGGGGGAACCGCTGGAAGCAGAGCTGGAGATCCTCGGCACCCACGAGGATGGCGTGGTTCAGAGCGTGCAACTTGAAGCCGCCTTCAATGCGCCCGAAAGCGACAGCCGGGTGGCGCTGGAGGGTGTGCTCGAGGGCGACGAGGAGCGCTTTCACTACGACTTCACGGCCACGGCCAGCTATCGGGATATCGGCGAGTTTCTCCACGGCCTGGACAGCAGCACCGCGTTGCATGGCGACCTGGAACTGGAGGCCCGCATGGTGGGAGATGCCAGGAGTTTCACCCTGTCAGATGCCAGCATGACGCTGGATAACATGCCCGACTACGGTTTCGAGGCCGCCGGCGAGTTGTACTACTCCCGGGACGATGACAGTCGAGTGCACCTGATCGCCGCCGGTGAAATGTCCAACCTGCAATACCTGGTGAACTGGCTTGATCTGGACATCACGGAACTGGGCCGTGCACAGGCCAGTGTCAGTCTCTCCGGCACCCTTGAAGATCCGGTTATCGATAACTTCGTATTGATTACCGAGAGCGCGGAGGGACTGGCGGTCAATATCTCCGGACGACTAAGATCGCTGAATCTCAATTCCCTCGAGGAAATGTCTTCCGCTCCTGATCTCAACGAAATCCGCGTTGATGCCAGGGCCCCCTCCATCGCGGTACTGGAACGCTGGACCGGGGAAACAGGTTTTGAACCGGGCCCATGGCGCGCGAGCTGGATCACCCGGGGCAGCAGGGAGACCCTGCAACTGAACGACATCGTACTTGAGGCTGGCACTGCCGACACTTTCAAGCTCAGGGTGGAGGGCTCGATCGACAAGATAGCCAATGCGGTGGATATCAGTCTATCGTCCGTCGAAGGGGTCGACCTGAGCGTCAGCGCCTCGACCCAGGACAGCGCTCATTTAACTGCGCTGGTGGGCCGGGAACTGCCTCCCTTTCACCGGGTTGAGGCAACACTGGAACTGGCCGGTTCCGGCGAACTGCTGGCGCTTAGCGACGGCCAGGTGCAGATCGACAGCAGCGACCTGCAGGCGATGATTTCCGATATCAGCGGCAGTTATCGGCCCGCCGCCGAAATAAACCCCCTGCGTGACGCGCGCGGGTATCTCGATATTGCGATCAGCGACACCGGTATGCTGTCCCAGTACACGGAGCGGGAAGTTCCAATACTGGGTCCGGCAACGCTCACTGGCGAACTTCGACAACAAGCTGAGCACTTTCAATTGGCGCAGTTGGAACTGGCGATCGATGGAGAAGACCTGGCCCTGGCGACCCGGGGCAGCATCGATGACCTCCAGAACCTGGCGGGGGTGCGACTTCAGAACACTGTCACGGGACTCGACATACAACGACTGCTGGCGACCCTGGTAGAAGGATTACAGCACGATGGTTCCCTTGGTGAATTGAAAGGAACATTCGCGCTCCACGACAGGAAAGAAAAATGGCACATCGCCGATCTTGAAATATCGACGTCCAAAACCGGTGGTCCCGTCGAATTCATGGGTCGGGGCGCCATCGATGACCTGACCGGGTTTACCACTGCCAATCTGGACGCCGAGCTGGTGGTCCGGGATACCGCCCTGCTCGAGGCGCTCAGCGGACTGCGTATCCAGCCGGTCCGGGCTCGGCTGTCGGTTAAGAGTCGCCCAGAGGTGTTGGATATATCCGCCCGGGCGGATGCCGGCGACACCTCGGTGCAGGCCGACGTCAACATCGGGCACGACAACAACAGAATAACGGGTTTACGGGCCGAAGTGACCACACCGCACCTGCACCTTGCCGATCTCGGCCTCCAGGCCAGCGAGGATCCAGAGGAGAACTATGCGCCCGCCGCAGACATCGAAGCGGACACCCGGACCCAGCTGGAAAAACTGCTGGAAAATTCCCCGGACTATCCGACGGATGTGCAGATCAGTGTGGAGGGCATTACCGGCGAAAATACCAGTATCGACAGTCTTGATATTCACGTCACCGGTGAGAATGACCGCTATACCCTGCGGCGCTTCAGCATGGGATACGACCACGCCCAGGCCGAACTGCGCGGCATTATTGACCTGAACCCCTCCCCGCCCGCCGTGAGTCTCGCCGGGGAAGCCCTGGGATTTCCCCTGTCCACACTCAGTCGCGACCTGGGGGCGCCGAGCGATATCAGGGGCCGGATGACAGCTCGCGGTGGTATTAGCGCCAGCGGCACCGATACTACCGCACTCACCGCATCCCTGGACGGCAGCGTGGCTATCGCCCTGGAAGACACCATCATTCAGGGTGGTGCCTACGATGTGCTGGCCACAGACCTGCTCGCCTGGATTTACTCGGGCGCCGTCCTGGAGACATCCACTCACCTGGACTGCACTATGGCGCGTTTCGATATTAAAAAGGGGGTGGCCAGGACGGATTCCATCTACGTCCAGAGCGAACGCATGATTGCCACCGGTAAGGGGATATTTGACCTCCCCGGGCAGAAAATGGACCTCACCATCACCCCGCGCTCGCGTTCGCGAAGCTTCCAGATTCCGTCGGAAGTCAGGCTGAAGGGGGATTTCGGCGATCCCCGCGCAACCATTTCCCCGATTGCAGCCGCCGCCGATGCATCGGCACAGGCGTTGCTGCTGATTCCCAAGCTCGCAATGAGGTTATTCGGCCGCAACAGCGGTCCCTCACAGGAGGGGATTCAGCCCTGCCAGGCCAGCCTGGCAAATTAGAATAATCCGCCGATCACTTCGTGCTAAACTCCGCCTAATAACAATTAATACAGGCGGGAATTTCATGGCATCCACTCGAGGTGAATTCAGTTCGCGCTTCGGCTTCGTTATGGCAGCGGCCGGCAGCGCGGTGGGACTGGGGAATATATGGGGATTTCCCACCCAGGCGGCCAGTAACGGCGGCGCCGCCTTCCTGCTGGTCTACCTGATATTGGCCTTTACACTGGCCTACCCTGCCCTGATGGCGGAGCTGATCATTGGCCGCCACGCCCATGCCAACGCGGTCAATGCGCTGCGCCTGATTTCCACCGGCCCCGCCACGCATAAGATAGGCACAACTGTCGGCGTGATCGGCTTTATCGTTGCCGGCATGATCCTGAGTTTTTACGCCATCGTCGCCGGCTGGATGATTTCCTTTTGCCTTGCCTCCCTGGCTGAGTTTTTTGGCATGCAAGCGGTTGCCGACTGGTTGACGTCCTTCGGTATGACGCGAAATCTTTTTTTCATGCTGATCTTCCTGGTACTCACCGTCGGCATCATTTCCGAAGGGGTGCGCGAGGGCATCGAGCGCTGGTCAGCTCGTTTGATGCCCCTGCTGCTGGTCAGCCTGATCCTGCTGGTGCTGTACGTCTGTACCCTGGACGGCGCGATGGAGGGGCTCAAGGTCTACCTGCTGCCGGATTTTGAACGTGC
Organism: Haliea sp.; assembly: GCA_009937575.1. Taxonomy (GTDB): domain Bacteria; phylum Pseudomonadota; class Gammaproteobacteria; order Pseudomonadales; family Halieaceae; genus JAACFI01. The sequence continues at coordinate 7,210 of JAACFI010000129.1, read as the reverse complement.
CCTGAGTCCCAAGCTGATCATCGCGGCACTGGGTTCGGCATTCTTCTCTTTGTCGCTCGGCGTGGGGACCATGTTGATCTACGGCTCCTACATAAGCGACGAGGAGAACCTGCCGGTGGTAGGCGGTCTCGTCACCACCGTGGATATCATGATTGCGGTGATCGCCGGCTTCCTGGTACTTCCCGCCATGTATGTGGCCCTGCACAACGGCGTGGAAATTTTTACCGCCAGCGGCGCCTTGATCTCCGAGGACACCCTTATTTTCACCGTCCTCCCGGAATTGTTTGCGACCATGGGCCTGGCGGGAATCGTGGTGTCCTTCATCTTTTTCTTTCTAATGAGTATCGCCGCCCTCACCTCCTCGATATCCATGCTTGAGGTCCCGGTCGCCTACACCATCGAGGAGCACGGACTGAGTCGAAAGACCGCCGTATATGGTATCGGCTGCGCCATCGCAGTGTTCAGCGCCACCATCCTGGTCAACTTCGAAACCCTGTTCGGCCTGGTGATCGCTTTCACCACGCGCTACAGCCAGCCGATCCTCGGTTTTATGTTCTGTGTTTACGCCGGCTGGGTATGGCAACGTGACAAGGTATTGAAGGAAGTCCAGAAAGGGAGTCCACAGGTGGAACACACCCTGTTCTGGAAAATCTGGCCCTGGTACGTGAAGTTGGTGTGCCCGGTGGTTATCCTGGCGATCTTCGCCCAGTCACTGTGGGGCGGGTAACCACTGGCTAGAGGGCCAGTTCCCCCCGCTCCTCGATTCGCTGGGTCGGTACCAGTCCGTTGAAATCTATCTTGGCGAGAAACCGGTACTCCAGCGGTTCGCCCTGAGTTTTTCCCAGACTGGTCAACAGGCGCACCACCTGGAACAACTGCAGGCCGGCTTCCAGGGTCACCACTTCCTCCGAATAGCCCGGTATCACCGGCACCTCACTGGTGACGCCGCTGATGACCTCCTGCCCCATGATCTCGATGCCGTAAGAGATGCCAGCAATATCCAGCTCCTGGGTATTCGGGTTGATCACCCGCAAACGTATACGGAACCTGGGGGCGCCTTCGGCCGAGGGCAGGCTCTCCACAGATTCGACACTGACCTTGGGAGGATCCAGCTGTGGCATGACAGTGGCGCAACCGGCCGCCAGCAGCAGCATGCAGGCGGCAAACAGTGAGGCAGCGGTACGGCTCACGGCTTGCTCCCACCGGGGCGGGACATGAAAAACAGACCGTAGCCCAGGCTGCCGATGGCAAACACCGCCGCCACCCAGTCACCCGTATTGATAAACACGTAGGCGCTGAACAGGAACATGGCGAAGGCGACGGCAAGGCCGATCAGGCGTCCGGTGGCGGACAAACGTGTTCTCCCGGCTGGGTGGGGTCAAGGGCCCATATTCTATCGTTTAAGCCCGGCGCCTGTAACCCGGGATCACCCTTAAGCGACGTCCAGCGATCTGGTGCCTTTTTCCAATTCCAGGTTGTATTCCTGCTGCCGAGTTTCCAATACGGCTGCAAGTGCCTTTTCCATCAACCAGCGCGCCTGTCCGGTGTAGGCGAAGATACAGGAGTGTACCGCCGCGTCGTGCCAGTTCTCCACCGAGCAACTGGCAGAGTATTCTTCAAAGTGGGCCAGTGACCTGATGAGCTCTGTGATGTGGCGAGGACACTCACAGTCCAGCGTGCTCTTGAGTCGACGCGCCGCAGACAGTTCACGCTCGGTGAATTGCCTGGGTTTGACTGCAACGAGTTCACCGAGGTCAGACTGCCCCTGGCGGGTCAGCTTTTCAGCGGCACAGTGCCCTACCTCAAAAGCCAGGTAAGCGGGATCAGGCGGAAATTCCACTGCGCGAATATCTTTTTCCTGTAACTCTTCCAACCAGCGATCATTGCAGAGCTGGTAGGTGACCAGGACGCGACCTGCACCCAGTCTGTCTCGCAGCTTACCCAGCAGTGACAGTTGTGATCCGGCCAGGGTGGACGTTTCCACGACCAGGCAGTCCACATGCTCCAGGCCGTCGAACCCCTCCGCCTCGGCCTCCGCCAGGGAGAATCTCGCCAACCGGGCATCGACATTGGCCAGGCAACCCTGATGTTCGTCCAGCCAGTCGCACAGGCCCTGCCCCAGGAATACCACGCGAGGCTTGGGATCAGGAATCCCCTGGCCCCTGGTGCTACCCCGGCCACGCAGAAGCATCTCCAGCGTCCTGCGCTCGGTGTTTGCTATTTCACCGATACGGGAACCCGATGACACCAATGCGGAGACAAGCTGCAGGTGCTCGAGATCTGACTGGGTGTACTGGCGCCTTCCAGTGGCGCTTTTATGGCTGGCTCCCAGCCCGTATCGCCGTTCCCACACGCGCAAGGTATCGGGTTTCAGCCCGGTCAGGCGAGCGACCGTGCCGATACCATAGAGAGGACGGGGTTCAAGTGTAGGCTGATGCATGGTTGTACCCTTTCTGATTGTCTCACTTGGATATACGCCCGGTCGTCCAAATTGGATGATTCGACCAGGTTTTGACTGAATCTCTGTTGGACAAATTGATCGTGAACCTGGCCAGAGCCTCTCCCGGGCCGTAACAACGGTGAGACTGGTTGCTTACGAGTATTTCAGGAGGTAACGTGGGCCGATCAGCAGAAAACGACTCAGCGGGCAGATCACGCATGTCAGATGACCACAAACCGCTCATGGGTATAGGCTCTTGCCTCGCCGGTAACGCGGTGCGCTATAACGCCCAGACCAAAAGCCCCAACCAGTATGTGCGTGGGTTAATGGACAACTTCGAGATGCGCGCATTCTGTCCCGAAATGGGTGCAGGTATGGGAGTACCCCGTCCACCCATTCACCTTGTGGGTTCAGAGACCGAGGTACGCGCTCTCGACGTGGACAGCCACCAGAACGACTTCACCGAGAAAATTGCCGAGTATGCGCAGACGGTACTGTCGCTGGCCCCTGAACTGTGCGCCTACGTCCTGGTCAAGGGCAGCCCCAGCTGCGGCTATGAAAGGGTCAAACGCTTCGCGACAAATGGTCACCGGGTCGCCTCCGATCAACAGGGCATATTTGCCGCAGCCCTGGCAAAACTGGACCCACTGCTACCGCTGGAGGACGATGGGCGGCTGAATGATCCCGGCCTGCGGGAAAGTTTTGTCACCCGAGCGTACACCTATCACGACTGGAAGCAGTTTACGCAGAGCGGCCTGTCTGCTCGCGGACTGATTGAATTCTATAGCCGTTACAAGTACCTGGTAATGGCCCACCACGTACCCAGCTACAAGCTGCTCGGTCGAATGCTCGCGGATGCCGGCAAACGCGATCTGCAGCAACTTTCCGGAGAATTTATCTCAACTCTCATGAGTGCTCTCACCCACAGGGCCACCCGACGCAGCCACAGCAACGTGCTTTACCATCTTTCAGGCTACCTGAAACGGGAGGTGTCGGGAGAGGAGCGCCAACGCCTGAAGCAACTCATTGACCAGTATCGCCTGGGCCAGATACCCCTGGTGGTGCCGGTAACCATGCTCAAGCACCACTTTGCCAACAAGCCCAATCGCTATATCGACTCCCAGGTGTTCATGGCCCCTTACCCGGACGAGCTGCAACTGCGCAACCTGGTCTAGGTTCGGCTAACAGATCGCGGCCAGCGCATCATCCAGCGCGGGATAACGGAATTCGAAGCCGGCGGCCTGCAGGGCGGAAGGGACGACTCGCTGGCCATGTAAAAGCAGTTCGTCGGCCATCTCCCCGACCAGCAGGCGCATCACAGAGGCGGGTACGGGGGCCGTCACCAGCGTCCGGTGGTGTCGTTTCATCGCCTCGCAGAATTCCCGACTAGTGACGGGGCCGGGGGCAGTCAAATTGAAGGGGCCGGTCAGGTAATCCTGCTGCAGCAGGAATTCCACCGCTGCTATCACGTCCTCGCGCTGTATCCAGCTAAGCCACTGGCGACCATCGCCGAGCCAGTTGGCCACTCCCATGCGAAAGGGCCGGGCCATCTGGGCAAAAGCGCCGCCGCCGGCGTCAAGAACCACGCCAAGGCGCATCAGGCAGACGCGGGTCCCCAGTCCACCCGCCTCCAGCGCCAGGGCTTCCCACTGGCTGCACAGGTCCTGGGCAAAGCCGGGATTGCTCGCCCCGTCCTCATCCAGGATCTCGTCGCCATGGTGCCCGTAATAGCCAATGGCACTGGCGCTTAACAGGGTTGCCGGAGCGCGCTCGAGCCTGCCCATGGTCTCCAGAAGCTGCCGGGTGGTGTCCAGCCGACTGGCTAGAATTTCTCGTTTGTAGCGAGCTGTCCAGCGATGATCCGCAAGGGAGGCGCCGGCCAGGTTTATCACCGCGTCGAACTCCGCGCCCGCGTCGACTCGATCCAGGGATTCGATATAAGCCACCGCAGGCGATCCGGGTTGACTGCGACGGCTCAGCACGGTGAGGGAATAGCCCTGCGAGGTGAACCTTTCCACCAATCGGGACCCGATAAAGCCGGTACCTCCAGTCATCAGAATATGCATAGTAGAAGTTCTCCCCAGGATATCCTTGTTACGTGGCGCCACCACAACGGATCATTTCCAGGTTCACTCATCCCCCGGGCACGATCCGGCGTATACTCGAAGTATGGACGGCAAACTGTCTGAGATCGAGAAACTCACCGCGTTCGTACGGGACAATCCCCGGCTGGTGGTGCTAACCGGTGCTGGAGTCAGCGAGGCGTCCGGCATACCCACCTACCGGGACCGGGAGGGTCGCTGGCGACACAGCGAGCCGATCAAGCACCAGGAATTCATCGCCGAACCTGCCCGCCGACAGCGCTACTGGGCTCGCTCCATACGAGGCTGGCCTGCGGTGCGCGACGCCCGCCCCAACCCCGCACACCAGGCCCTGACCACACTGGAGAGGGCCGGCTATGTGCAGTCCATCATTACCCAGAATGTGGACCGACTGCACCAACGCGCTGGCAGTCGCCGCGTGATAGATCTGCACGGCCGCCTGGACAGGGTGTGTTGCCTCGAATGCGGTGGCATGCACTGCCGCGACAGCATTCAGCAACGGTTGGAGGCTATAAACGAATCGATAAACAGCGATGGCCACGCGATGGCAAGACCCGATGGGGACGTGGAATTACCAGATGCCCGGGTTAAAGGTATTAAAATCCCGGGCTGTTCCCGATGCGGCGGCGTGCTGATGCCCGACGTGGTGTTTTTTGGCGGCACGGTACCCAGGGAACGGGTGGCGACCTGTATGACAGACCTGGAAAACGCCGATGCGCTGGTCGCGATCGGCAGCTCCCTCCAGGTCTATTCCGGTTTTCGTTTCTGTCGGCGCGCCGCGGATCTGGGGAAACCCCTGGCCATCCTGAATCCCGGTCATACCCGGGCAGATGATATGGCCACGCTCAAGCTGGGAACGGACTGCGGCTGGTTGTTACGGCAACTGGCGATCAACCTGGCCCATCCATCCGCTGGCGATAGTCCCAGCTGAACAGGCGCTGGGGGGTGATACTGATCAGCAGTTCATCCTCCCGGCGAGACAGCAACCAGTTTCCCAGGCTTGATTCGGCGCCACCCAGGTAACGATCCAGCAGCTTCTCCAGGGTCTCACCGCCACCCAGGTCACTCAGCGTTGCCACACCCTGTCCGCGGACCCCGCAATAGGGAGGCTCATTCGGCCCCACCTCAAAACCAACATTCCCGTTGTCTCGCAACAGGGCGACCAATTGGGAGGTATTGTGAGATGCGCAGTGAAACTGCCCGTCGGCATAGTGATACCAGACCGAAACCACCCGGGGAAAGCCGTCCCCGGCGATACAGCCCAATCGCAACGGGTATACGGTTTCCACGAGGTAGTTATCGATTTGCGCCTGTGTCCAGGGCCCTTTCAGCTGAACGTTCATGATCGGTCTCCAGGAAATCGTCGACGCCGATAGTTTGCCCCATCATGCACCAAACTACAAAACGCGGGCTGGCTGATCCCTTCACGGCTCGCTGGCGTATATTTCTCATGGATTCTCCAATCATTTACTGGTTCCGGCAAGACCTGCGCCTGCAGGATCTACCAGGCCTGGCTGCCGCGGCCGCCTCTGGCGTACCGGTCATACCCTGTTACATCCTCGACGACGCTGCCCCCGGGGATTGGGCGCCGGGCGCCGCCAGCCGTTGGTGGCTGCATCACAGCCTTGCCGCGCTCGCGGGCGAGATCTCGGAACTGGGTGGCACACTGGTGCTTCGCAGCGGTGACACCCGCTCTCACCTGGAGCAATTGATCGCTGATAGCGGCGCCCGGGCCGTGTACTGTTCCAGACAATATGAACCCTGGGCTGCCGGCCTTGAGCGCGAATTACACCAGTCCCTTGCCAATGAAGGTGTCACATTCAAACGCTACCCGGGGACCCTGATTCATGAACCGGAGCACATCAGTAACCAGAGCGGCCAGCCATTCCGTGTTTTTACCCCATTCTGGCGCAAGTGTAGGAGCGTAATCCCGGCGCCTCCCGGACCGGCCCTCAACGCCGAGGTCTGCTGGTTCGACGCGCCCCTGGATAGCGACATCCTGGAGGACTGGTCCCTGGCGCCAGAAGATCCCGACTGGGCAGCGCACTGGCCCCGCTGGTGGCGTCCCGGCTCTGGGGGGGCCAGGGAGAAATTACGCCACTTCCTGGAAGAGGGATTGGACAACTACGCAGAGGGACGCGATCACCCTGCCCTTGACTGCACCACCCGACTTTCACCACACCTGCATTTTGGCGAGATCTCTCCCCGACAGGTCTGGCAGACGGTACTCGAGGCCGCCGTTAGCGCCCCCGCCCTGGACCAACAGGTGGAGAAGTTTCTGAGTGAATTGGGCTGGCGCGAGTTTTCCCACCACCTTCTCCACCACTTTCCCGACATGTCGGATCAGGCATTCAAACCCCAGTTTCGCCAGTTTCCATGGATAGCGGATGAACACAAACTGAGGTCCTGGCAGCGCGGACAGACCGGCTACCCCATGGTGGACGCAGGCATGCGTGAGTTGTGGCAGACCGGCTACATGCACAACCGGGTGAGAATGATCGTCGCCTCCTTTCTCACCAAGCACCTGCTGATTCACTGGCGTGTCGGCGCGAAATGGTTCTGGGATACCCTGGTGGACGCTGACCTCGCCAACAACAGCTGCGGCTGGCAATGGGTGGCGGGTTCCGGGGCGGATGCGTCGCCCTACTTCCGTATTTTCAATCCCGTG
>JAACFI010000496.1 GCA_009937575.1 Haliea sp. | reverse complement strand
GTGAACATCTCGCTATCGTCCTCGTTGAACCCCTGCACATCCATCACCGGAAAAGTCTCCAGGCCGGTGCCCAGGACGTTGTAGAAGAGGTCGGTCTCAACCTCACGGTAGGCGGTGATTGAGGTGAGCGTCATTTCACCGATACCCCAGTCCAGTTGCGCAGAAACACCCCTGCTTTCGATGTCCTGGTATCCGGCATCGGGTATAAACGATTCATGGTAATCGATTTTCGGTTGTTGATTGGCGAAGAAATTCACTGCCTCAGCCAGGGTCGCGTCCGGGGACAACTGGGCGTTGATGCCGACACCACCGCGCTCGTCCTTGCCGTAGTCCGCCGTCAGCAGGATCTCTAGGTCACTGGTGGGCGTGAACAGCACCTGGCCGCGGAAACTTCTGGCCTCCAGGTCGCCGGTGTCGCCCTTAGAAGCGATCACACTCTCAAACCAGGGATCCCGCTCCCGATAGCCGGCTGTGAGCTTGCCGGCCACGGTGTCGCCCAGGGGGCCGCTGATCATTGCATTGGCACCAAAAATACCCTCGTTGCCCACGGTGCTCTGGACAGCCAGTTCCAGTTCCTCCAGGTTTGGGCGGCGGGTCTTGATGTTTACCACGCCCGCGCTCGCGTTTTTGCCCCAGAGTGTTCCCTGGGGCCCGCGTAGGACCTCCACGGAAGCCAGGTCGAACATTTCCGTGCCAACACCAGCGGCCCGGTTGATGTAGACGCTATCGACGAAGGTCGCCACAGATGCCTCACCGCCACCGGCGCCGCGTCCGTTGGAGCCGATGCCGCGAATGAACAGCAACGGGGTGGCGGCATTATAGGAGCCCATGCTGAAACCCGGGGTACGCAGGGCAACGCCTTCGATATTGGTGATACCCGCCTGTTCAATGGTGCGCTGGTCCATCGCGGTCACCGCGATGGGCACGTCCTGCATGCTCTCGGCCCGCTTGGTGGCGGTTACGATGACCTCCTCCAGCTGGGCGTAGGCCTGGGTTGAGAGAACGGTGGCGGCGACTGCTACGGCAACGGCGGATTTGCGGAGCTGGCAAGCGGGGTTGTTGATCACGGGATGACCCTCACGGTAGGAATTATTGTTGTATGAAATGGTTTGTAGCAAACAACGGTTCTTTTGTAAACGTTACTAATTGCCCTTCAAGGTAGTGGTGAAATCGATGTGTCAGTGCTGGCTGTACATCTGAACAAGCCCGCAATCCAGGCCGGCACCGCCAGGCTTTTGCCATGTAGAACCGAGGCCTGAATCAAGCAGCAGAGCAGGATGCCGGCAAGAATCAAGCAGCTTGACCTCTGCACAAGTCGAAATCACAATCAACGCAGGCAGACCTACTCGCGGGCCGCTCGCACAAGCAGGAGGAGAGACTTTGAAGGAATCATCCAGGCAGTATGAAACGCTCCTCATCGAGGAACGCGGCGCGGTAGACTGGCTTACCCTGAACCGCCCGGATTCCCTGAATGCACTCAATCCCACCATGGTGGAGGAACTCCGGCATTGCTTCCGGGAACTGGCCGATCGTCCAGATCGCAGAATCGTCGTCCTGAAGGCCGCGGGCCGGGCATTCTGTGCCGGTCTCGATTTGAAGTCCGCCAGCGGCTCGGGAGATTCACTTTCGATGGGCAGCGTGCAGGAGGGGATGGTGACCCAGCGAGGCATCGCCGAGATCTATCTGGCAATGCGCCGCTGCCCCCAGCCGATCATAGCCCTCATCAATGGCGCCGCCTGCGGCGGGGGATTCTCCCTGGCCATGGCATCGGATATCCGCATCGCCGATACCACGGCCAGAATGAACTGCGCTTACATCCGCATCGGGCTGGGAGGCTGTGACATGGGCTCTTCCTACTTTTTGCCGAGGCTGGTCGGTGCCTCACTGGCATCGGAGTTAATCCTGACCGGCAAGTTTATCGATTCCGCAAGGGCGCTCGCCGTAGGCCTTGTGTCGCAGGTAGTGGAACCGGGGCAACTCGAGGCCGCAGCCGAGGAAGATATTCAACTCATGCTCACTAATTCGCCCCTGGGACTACGCCTTTCGAAAGAGGCGCTCAACGTGAACATCGATGCCAATGGACTGGAGGCGGCCATTGCCCTGGAGGACCGCAACCAGATCCTGTGCACACAGACTTTAGACACGCGGGAGGCTATTGCCGCCTTCATGGAGCGTCGCGCGCCCGATTTTACGGACACCTAGAAACAGGCGCCCCTTCTCGTCCGGTGGGGTGCGGCCATACAGCGGGTCGTCGGGCGGGAAGGGCAGCGCGACATGGGACAGGGAGGTACTGACAAGTTAATGAGCCGTGATTGGTAGAATTGCCCCATGAATACTTACAAGAGTATATGGACACTTCCCGTCAACATCCTTTCTGTTCCACCACCCGCAGCGACTGAGTCGGTTGGTCAAACTGCTTACGAGCGCGGACACGGCGCTCCCGGATCCGGTGTAACAGGATCATATCGGTTTGTTCCAGGCTGCGCGGCGCGACAACACGCATTTTGGGCCGCCTGGCGGCCTCGCTGATGGCGAAGGCATCATTGCGGTCGTTCTTATTGCCCTTGACGAAGGGTTTGACATGCGGGGGAGGTATCAAGAGCAGCTCATGACCGTCCTGTTGGAAGGTTCTCCCCCAATAGTTGGAGCCGCTGCAGGCTTCCGTTGCAACAGGAATACCTGGATACTGGGCGATCAAGGCAGTGAGCTTCTTGCGACTGATGGGACGGTTGAAGACTTCCTTTCCCTGTCGATTGACGCCGCAAACCCGGAAAGTATTTTTTGCCAAATCAATGGCGATTAGGCTAACGTTCATATCGGACACCTCTTGATTGACTGTTGATGACGCACATCTACTTTGGCGCTATGACGCCGGTTCGACAAGAGGTGTCCAT
>JAACFI010000128.1 GCA_009937575.1 Haliea sp. | reverse complement strand
CAGTGGCAGGTGCAGCCGGATTTGCAGATGTTCGCCGATTTCCGGGAGCCGATAGTGGCGCTGTTTTCTGCACCCCGGGACAGTGCCGGCCGACCCATCGAACTGGAACCTTGAGGAGAGCACCATGTCACGCTTTGAAAACATACTGGACACCATTGGCAACACTCCGCTGGTGAAACTGCAGCGCCTGGCCCCCGAGGGTGTCAACCTGTACGTCAAGGTGGAGTCCTTCAACCCCATGGGATCCGTGAAAGATCGCATGGCCCGGGCCGTGATCGAGGCGGCGGAACGCAGCGGTGACCTCCATCCCGGACAGACCGTGGTGGAGGCCACCAGCGGCAATACCGGTATCGGACTGGCAATGGTCTGCGCAAGCAAGGGCTACCCGTTGGTTGTCACCATGGCTGAAAATTTCAGCGTGGAGCGTCGCAAACTGTTGCGCTTCCTCGGTGCCCGGGTGGTGCTGACCCCAGCGGCCGAGAAGGGTACCGGTATGCTGAACAAGGCTCGGGAACTGGCGGACACTCACGGTTACTACCTGTGTCGCCAGTTCGATAACGAGGCCAATGCGGCTGTGCACACGGAGACGACCGCCAGGGAAATTCTCGAAGACTTCCAGGGCGAGAAGCTGGATTGCTGGGTCTCAGGCTTCGGTACCGGTGGTACCCTGAAGGGTGTGGCACGGGGCCTCAAAGCAGTCGATACCGACATACAGGTGATCGCCGTGGAACCGGATAACGCCCCGGTGGTCGGCAGTGGAATCCGCCAGCCCAGGGACGTCGACGGCCAACCCTCTGCCAGTCATCCCTGTTTCCGGCCGCACCTGATGCAGGGCTGGAGCCCGGACTTTGTATCGCGGCTCACGGAAGAAGCCATGGACGCCGGCCTTGTTGATGAAGTCGTCGGTGTGGCGGGCAAGGAGGCGTTGGTGTTGTCGCGGCAACTGGCCACCCGGGAGGGAATCTTCGCCGGTATTTCAGCCGGCGCCACCCTGGCGGGTGCGCTACAGGTGGCCCGCCGCTCCCCTCCAGGTACCAACATCGTTTGCATGTTGCCTGATACCGGAGAGCGTTACCTGTCCACACCCCTGTTTGAGGATATAGGCGCCGACATGAATGCGGCGGAAATTGAGCTGTCGCGCTCAACCCCGGGGTACCAGTTCGTCACAGCGGTGGCCACTGCGTCGAAGCCGGCGGAGGAAGAGGAATTCAGCCCGGATTTCGGAGCCAGTCGATTTGTGAGTGATGTGGTGTCCCAGGAACCTGTGGTCATGTTCGCCCTGGAATGGTGTGAGTTCTGCTGGTCGGTGCGCAAACTGTTCAAGGCCATGGGCGTGGATTTCCACAGTGTCGATCTCGACTCGGTGGCTTTCCAGGAAGAGGAACGCGGCCTGCGAATTAGGGAAGTCCTGGCCCACCGCCTCGGTGTCGGTACGATCCCCCAGCTGTTCATCGGTGGGGAACATATCGGCGGTTGCAGTGAATTAGTTGCAGCGTACGAGGACGGCAGCCTGCACGCCAGGCTCGCTCAACTTGGTGTAGACCACGACAGCAGTGTTGTCATCGACGTGGCAACTTTGCTGCCCCAGTGGTTGCACCCGCGCAAGAGCGCCTGAGCAGGAGAAATGTCATGGTACATATACAGGAGCCCCTTTTGATTATTGCCGCGCCAGTGGAAATACAGGCCTTCATCGCGATGATGTTTGCGTTCAGTGCCACGGTGTTGTTTTTACTTGCGTTGGAAAGTGGTGCCTACCCGACTGCCGGAAAATACCTGAAGGAAGTGTTCAGTGGCGATTTCTGGATCGGGCGGCAGCGGCGCCGCTGGCTGTTTCGAACCGGCCTCCGGGCCGGTTGTTTCGAGGGTCGGACGGTGATGAGGCCGCGTTTTATATAGCTGGATTAGCCTAAAAAATATTTTTTAGGAGGAAAATAGTCTTAAAACATGCCAAATTACCTGTCCGACGTCATCGATTTTTTATAATTCAATGGTTTTTCACTGTTTTTAAGACAGATCAGGCATAACGGCGATATCCGGTTAGAAATAATTGACTTAAAAACTCGGGTATTTGAGCTCCTCGGGAGACCGCTACACGGGTCTCTATTCGGGCAATGCTATACTCGGGCAACGTCGAGCCAGAGCCCGCTACCGGGTTTAATTGGCGGATTCTGGCACGCAAGGCTAGTGGGTTTTCAGAAGGCCCGCAACCTGCCGTACCGCGTTGCAGCACTCTGGGAACCTGTTGGGCAGACCAATAGGGAGAGTGCTTATATGAAGCGGCATTACTACATCAGTGACGACCTGGACGATCTCGAAGTCATCGAACGGGACCTGGAGTCCGCAGGCGTCACCACTCCGCAGATCCATGTCCTCAGCGAAGATGACGCCGGCGTGGAAAACCACCACCTGCACGAAGTCGAGGCTGTGCTCAAAAAAGACGTGGTCCACGGCACCGAAATGGGCGCCATAGTCGGACTGATCTGTGCAGTCCTGGTGCTCGGGCTGGCCTGGTTTTCCGGTATCACCGAAACAATCACCTGGGTGCCTCCCATATTCCTCTCCATCATCGTTCTCGGGTTCTGTACCTGGGAGGGTGGATTGATCGGCATCCAGGAGCCCCATGTGGATTTCAAGCGTTTTGAAAACGACCTCCACGCGGGTAAGCACATACTTTTTGTCGATGTCGATCCCGAGCAGGAGGCCACGCTCAAAGAGGTAGTGGAGCAACACCCGCGCTTAAGCAATGCCGGTGAGGGCAGTGCAACGCCGCGCATGGTGGTGCGTTTCCAGGATAAGTTTCACCGGTTCATGCAACTCGCGCCCTGACAGGGAAGTCCTGCGCGACGGGGGGACGCTTCTTTTACCCGACGCAACTGCAGCAATAATAACAATGGCACTGTGGAGGTGTTATGAAGTTAGTGATCGTGCTGGTGCTGCTGGTGGTGGGTTCCTTTGTCTTCCACTGGCTCAGCCCCTGGTGGTTTACACCGCTCGCCTCCAACTGGAGCACCGTTGACACCACGGTCGATATCACCCTGTACATTACCGCCTTCGTTTTTTTCGCGGTTAATATTTTTATGGCCTACGCCATCTACCGCTACCGCTTCAATGCCAAGCGTCGAGCGCATTACGAGCCCGAAAACAAGAAACTTGAGACCTGGCTGACCGTCATCACCGCCATTGGGGTCGCCGCCATGCTCGCTCCCGGGCTGATTGTATGGGCGGACTTCATCGATGTACCGGAGGACGCGGATGTCGTGGAAGTCGTGGGTCAGCAGTGGCAGTGGAGTTTTCGCTTCCCCGGGGAGGACGGCAAACTGGGTGAGGTGGATGCGCGCTACATCGGTCCGGAAAACCCCTTCGGTATGAGCCCGGATGATCCCGCCGGGTCCGATGACGTGCTGGTCAGCAGCAATGAACTGCACCTGCCGGTGGATCGGCCGGTAAAGGTGAACATGCGTTCGAAAGACGTGCTGCATAATTTCGCCGTACCGCAGTTCCGGGTCAAGATGGACATGGTACCGGGGCTTGTCAGTTACGTCTGGTTTACACCTACCCGCACCGGAAAGTTCGACATCCTGTGCATGGAGTTGTGCGGCATCGGTCACTACGCAATGCGCGGCTCCGTGGTGGTGAACGAGGAGGAAGATTTCAACGCCTGGCTTGCGCAGCAGCCGACCTGGGGTCAATTGCAGGGGCGCGGCCCGGCGGATACCGTAGCGGGCAAGGCGAGTTACGCGGTGTGCGGTTCCTGCCACGGGCAATCCGGGGAAGGTAATGCCGCAATGAATGCCCCAAGCCTGGCGGGGCAGTCGGCCTGGTACGTGGAACGCCAGCTCAATTACTACCGACAGGGTATTCGCGGCGCCCACGAGAAGGATACCTATGGCCAGCAGATGGTGGGGATGGCCCAGACCCTGCCGGATGACGCGGCGGTGCGTAACGTATCTGCCTACATCGCTACCTTCACGCCTCATAAAGTCGACAGCACCCTGGACGGCGACCCGGCGCGTGGCAAGGCCCACTACACTACCTGCGGCGCGTGCCACGGGGCCAGTGCACAGGGCAACTATGCGTTGCAGGCGCCACGGCTGGCAGGACAGGAAGACTGGTACCTGAAGCGTCAGCTGCAGAATTTTCGCGAGGGTGTCAGGGGCAGCCACGAGGCTGACAGCTACGGGCACCAGATGGTGTTGATGGCCCGGTCTCTGCAGAACGAGCAGTCGATCAATGACCTGCTGGCCTATCTCAATACTTTGTAAACCGACGGGGAAAAGGACGAACACATGCAACATGTCGCCATAGCCGACCGGCCCGACGAACTTCACGATCCCCAGACGTTTATCACCAAGTACATCTGGAGCCAGGACCACAAGGTCATAGCGATCCAGTACGGCGGCACAGCCATCTTCGTCGGCCTGGTGGCCCTGGTATTGTCGGGGTTGATGCGTTTGCAGCTGGGTTTCCCGGATACTTTCGACTTCATCGATCCCAACGCCTACCTGCAGTTCGTCACCATGCATGGCATGATCATGGTGATCTACCTGCTGACAGCCCTGTTGCTCGGCGGCTTCGGCAACTACCTGATTCCGCTCATGTGTGGCGCCAGGGACATGGTGTTCCCGTTTATGAATATGCTCAGTTACTGGGTGTACCTGTTATCAGTGATCGTGTTGCTTGCCAGTTTCTTCGTGCCGGGCGGTCCTACCGGCGCGGGTTGGACCCTGTATCCGCCCCAGGCCATTCTGCAGGGCACGCCGGGGTATGACTGGGGCATCATCCTGATGTTGGTATCCCTGGCGATCTTTATCGTTGCCTTTACCATGGGCGGGCTAAACTACGTGACCACGGTCCTCCAGGCGCGCACCCGCGGGATGACGCTGATGCGGATGCCGTTGACCATCTGGGGTATCTTCACCGCAACCGTTCTGGGCCTGCTGGCGTTCCCCGCCCTGCTGGTCAGCGCCATCATGATGATGCTGGACAAGTTGGCCGGTACCAGTTTCTTCATGCCGGCACTGGTCTCCCTGGGGGAGAACCTGGAGTACACCGGCGGCAGCCCGGTGCTGTTCCAGCACCTGTTCTGGTTTTTCGGTCACCCGGAAGTTTATATCGTCGCACTGCCGGCCTTTGGCATGGTGTCCGACGTACTGGCGACCCATGCCCGCAAGAATATCTTCGGTTACCGTATGATGGTATGGGCGATCGTCGCCATCGGCGGCCTTAGCTTTATCGTCTGGGCGCACCACATGTACGTAAGCGGCATGCATCCGGCTTTCGGTTTCTTCTTCGCCACCACCACGCTGATCATCGCCGTACCCACTGCAATCAAGGTCTATAACTGGATCCTCACCCTGTGGCAGGGCAATATCCACCTCACGGTACCGATGCTGTTTGCCATCGGGTTTATATTCACCTTCACCCACGGTGGCCTTACAGGGCTATTCCTGGGTAACGTCACCATCGACCTTCCCCTGTCGGACACCTATTTCGTGGTGGCCCATTTCCACATGGTCATGGGGGTCTCGCCGATCATGGTGTTGTTTGCCGCCATCTATCACTGGTACCCACTGATGACCGGTCGCATGTTCAATGTCGCACTGGGCAAGGCCCATTTCTGGTTCACTTTCCTGGGTACCTACGCGATCTACCTGCCCATGCACTACCTGGGTTTCCTCGGCGTGCCCCGTCGCTACTTTGCCATGGGCAGTACCGACTTCATTCCCGAGTCAGCCCAGTCACTGAATGCAAGCATCACCGTGTCGGCACTGATTGTGGGAGCCAGCCAATTGATCTTCCTCTATAACGTGATCTGGAGCCTTCGCAACGGTGAGAAGTGCGAGCGCAACCCCTGGGGTGCCACCAGTCTTGAATGGCAGACCGAGCACGTGCCGCCCCATCATGGCAACTGGGGAGCCGAGTTGCCCACGGTTCATCGCTGGGCCTATGATTTCAGTGTGCCCGGGGTAGAGCAGGATTTCATTCCCCAGAACCATCCGGTGACAGCCGAAGAGCAGACAGGTGGTGAGGAGGGCGAAAAAGCATGAGCATTTTTAGTACACTCCGGGAAAAGCCATGGATCCAACATCCACTGCCGGCTGGTGGTAGTGTAGACGAGGAGGTTGCAGATCCCCAGGCGGCAGCGCGTTTGGCCCTGCGCTTTGTGCTGGCCATTGTCGGCGTGCTGTTCTTCCTGTTTATCATAACCTTCCTGTCTCGCTCCCAGTACCCTGATTTCGAGGCCCTGTCCGGTGCGCCCTGGCAGCCCTTTACCGATGCGTCGCGCCTGTGGTTCAACACCGGTGTGCTGGCTGTTGCCAGTCTGGCCATGCAGATATCCCTGGTGTCCGCTCGCCGCCAGCGGTTGAATGCCGCCGTGGTGGGATTAAGTGCCGCGGTGTTTTTTACCATCGGTTTTCTGCTGGCCCAGTACGAACTGTGGCTGCATCTTCAGTCCATGGGTTTTTACATGAACAGCAACCCGGCCAACAGTTATTTTTACCTTCTTACCGCAGTACACGGCCTGCACCTGGTAGGCGGCCTGCTGGTGCTGGCCCACGTGGTATTCAGGATCTGGTACGACGAGGAATTGGCGACGCTGGCGGGGCCGCTGCAGTTGTGCGCGGTGTACTGGCATTTCCTGTTCGGCGTGTGGCTGGTGTTGTTTGCCCTCCTGACCAGCACGCCTGAAACAATAAACGCCCTCGCGGCACTGTGCGGGTTCTGAAGGCGACTCCTATGACGATAGAGACAGACAAGAGCAGCGATTATACCCAGCCTGGGATGGGGGGTATGGTGGCAGACTGGGCCGCCGACAAGCAGACCTTCGACATGCCCTGGGGCAAGTTGATGATGTGGATCTTCCTGCTCAGCGATACCTTTATCTTCAGTGTCTTTCTCACCGGTTACATGAACGTGCGGCTGTCGGCCACCGACCCGTGGCCCAATCCCAGTGAAGTCTTCGCGCTGGAAGTATTCGGGGTTCACCTGCCACTGCTCCTGATCGCCATCATGACGTTTGTGCTGATCACCTCCAGCGGCACTATGGCCATGGCGGTGAACTACGCCTATCGCGGAGATCGAAAGAAAACGGTGGTTCTGATGTCGCTGACCGCGCTGCTCGGCGCAGCATTTGTCGGCATGCAGGCTTTCGAGTGGACCAAGTTGATCGTGGAGGAGGGCGTGCGGCCCTGGGGTAATCCCATGGGCGCGGCCCAGTTCGGCTCTACCTTTTTCATGATCACCGGGTTCCACGGTATGCACGTGACTGCCGGGGTCATCTACCTCACCGTCATCGCCCGCCGGGTGGCGCGGGGGCACTACGAGGGCAAGGGCTACGATATCGTGGAGATCACCGGCCTGTATTGGCACTTCGTAGATCTGGTGTGGGTGTTTATCTTCGCATTCTTCTATTTATGGTGATTTGAGGTGGCGCTATGAGTGACACTGCCGGTCAGCAACATCCCATAGGCATCTACCTGAAGGTCTGGTTGTTGCTGTTCGTATTCAGCACCCTGTCCTACCTTGTAGACTGGTACCAACTGCAGGGTTACCTGCGCTGGTCGCTTATCCTGCTGTTCATGTTTATTAAGGCGGGTTTCATCGTCGCTATATTCATGCACCTGTCCTGGGAGCGGTTGGCGCTGAAGTACGTACTGGGGCTGCCGATCCTGGCGATCTGCCTGCTGATCCTGATGATGTCGATCGAGGGGGACTATACCTATCTCACCCGGCATATCTTTTTCGATCGTTAGATCGGGGCAGCCTTGAAGATCTCCTCCCGGACCCGGTTGTTACTGGGCTTTACCCTGGCCAATACCGCCATTGCGCTGGTGGCGGCGGCGCTGTTTTTCAATCGCCCCGAACCGCCGCCTATTATCCAGGGTGTTTTGCTGACCGATGGGCGGCCCGTGCAGGAATTCAGCCTCCTTGATCACCACGGTCGGCATTTCAGCAATCGCGAACTGTTGGGGCAGTGGCACCTGGTGTCCTATGGTTTCACTACCTGTCCCGATATCTGCCCTACGACACTGTCCCAACTGACCGTTGCCGCCGAGCGGCTCGGGGATTATCGGGAAGACTTGCGGGTCCTGTTTTACTCGGTGGACCACCGCCGCGATACGGTAGAGCAACTCGCCGCCTACCTGCCATTCTTCAACGAGGAATTTCTGGGTCTCACCCACGTCGATGATCCCCGCAACCCGCATCTACCCTTCGAGACGAGCCTGGGTATCGTTGCGCGGCTGCAACCAAACCTGGAGGAGGGGGTGGTGGACCCATTAGACTACCAGGTACAACACGGTGTGACGCTGTTCCTTTTGAATCCCAGCGGGGAATTACAGGCTATCTTCGAGCCAGACCAGGTAGCCCCGGGGGTGCATGCCTACAATCCCGATACCCTGGTGGCGGACTACCTGGCTGTACGCCGCTATCTCGAGGGTTAGATTCTCTCCATTCCAACGGCGGTTCAGTGCTATGCTTGGCGCCCTCTCACGGCACCCTTCTTAAACATACCGGGATATTTTTATGGACGAAAAGACCAGCGAGAATCTGGGCTTCGGGGTCAGCTGTATCGACGCGGATTATATCCGTCATGGCATCGCTTGTTTTTACCTGCTGGAGGAGGGAGATGAGTGCGCTGTCATTGAGACCGGCACTGCGAACAGTTTCCGAAACCTGCAACGACTCTTGGCGGAGAAACAGCTGGCGCCGGAACAGGTGCGCTATGTGATCCCCACCCACGTTCACCTGGACCACGCCGGTGGAGCGGGCAGCATGATGGCTGCATTTCCCAATGCCGAGTTACTCATTCACCCGCGTGGCGCGCGGCACATGATAGATCCGGAGCGCCTGATAGCCAGCGCGATGGAAGTCTATGGTGAACCGAAGTTCCGCCATCTCTATGGCGAGATCCTGCCCATAGACCCGCAACGAGTTGTGGAGATGGAGGATGGCGAATCGGTCAACCTGGGCGGAAGGCTGTTGGAATTTCGCCACACACGGGGGCACGCGAACCACCATTTCTGCGTTTGGGATAAGACCAGCCGCGGTTGGTTCAGCGGCGACATGTTCGGTATCTCCTATCCCTGGTGCCGCTTTCCCCGTGGTGATTACGTATTTCCCGCGACTACGCCTACCCAGTTCGATCCGGAAGACTTCCTGGATTCACTACAACTACTTGCCAGTTACCGCCCCGAGCGCATCTATCTCACCCATTACGGGGAGCTGGCGTTTACCCCTGAAAAAGCCGCATTGCTGGCGAGCCAGGTTGAGGCATATGGCGGTTTTGCCACGCGACACGCGGATCGACGGGAGAGCCTGGAACAGGTGCTGGGCGATTACTCCCTGTCGTTGATCGGTGAATTCGAGCCGCACAGGAGCGAGGCGGAGTTACGGCAACTGCTGGCCTTCGATATGGATCTTAACGCCCAGGGGTTGGACGTCTGGCGGCAACGGTTGGAGAAGCCTTAGTCGGGCCCTGCACTCTGCGCACCACCGAACCTGCGAATGCCTAATCCTGCTCCGACCAATACCTGACAATAAAATTTCCCAGGGTCACCGGCTGCTCCTGACCGTTCACGTGCCAACTGAAATCGTAATGCACCGCAAAACCCTCTTCACGCACCTCGACCCGTGCCACTGTGAATCTGAGACTCAACTGGTCCCCGGCTTTAACCGGCCGCAGTATTCGGAACCTGTCTGACCCCAGGAACAAGGCACGCAGCCCGCGAAGTTCCACGTTCTCAAAATACACCGAGTGAATCAGCGACAGGGTAAACATACCCGGCGCAACAATGGCACCGAAGGGCGAGGTGGCGGCACGCTCCTCGTCGAAGTGAAACCAGTCCAGCTGGTTTACCGAACGGCAGAACCCCTGGATCATGTCCTTCGATGCAGTCAGGGGAGGGGAGGTGAACAGCAGTTCCCCCTCCCGCGCCTGGAAATCCTCCAGGCCTGATATCACGAGTTTGTCGGTCATTAGTCGAAGTATACCTCGGCTTCGATCTCCACCGACATGCCCATGGGCAGGGATACCATACCGACGGCGGCCCGGGAGTGGGGGGCCACCTCTGCGGGGAATACCTGGTTGATCAGGTCGGACATGGCATCGATCACCGGGGTCTGCTGTACAAAGTCCGGGGTGCAGTTGACCATGCCCATGATCCGGCCCCAGGCGGTAATCCGGTCGAGGGAGCCCAGTTCGTGCTTGAGGCTGCTGAGTATCGCCAGGCCTGTCAGGTGGGCGGCCTCATTGGCCTGCTCCAGGTCCAGGTCCTGGCCGACCTTGCCGAACAGGTGCGTGGCGAGAGTGCCGTCGGCGTTGATCGGGCCGTGACCTGAAACCAGGGCCCGGTTGCCGATGACCCGAACGAAGGGGAACTTGGCGACAATATTGGGGGGTAGTTGCAAGGGTGCCGGCAGGGCCATTCCCAGGCTTTGGAGTTTTTCGACGACGGAATCGGTGCTCATGTTGTCTCCTCAGGCTTGTGGATTGTTCAGAATGCTATCGCGATTGACCTGGTCCAGGCTGGCGGCGCCCATGAAGATCATGTCCCGCTCGACCTCGGCCCGCAGTAATTGCAGGGCCCGCTCCACGCCCTTCTGGCCACCTGCGGCGAGACCGTAACAGTACAGGCGGGAGCCGGTACATGCGGTCGCTCCCAGCGCAATAGCCTTGAGGATATCTGTACCGCGGCGGATACCTGAATCGAAGATAACCTCAACCTGGTCGCCGATCGCATCTACCACAGCGGGCAGCATATCCAGAGTCGCCGGGGCCGTGTCGAAGTGCCGGGCGCCCTGGTTGGAGAGAATCACCGCGGAGACGCCGGCGTCCACCGCCGCCAGCATATCCTCCACAGCTACCAGGCCCTTGACGGCGAAGGGGCCGTCCCACTGCTCGCGCATCCAGGCCAGGTCATCCCAGGTGATGTTGGTGATCAGCTGGTTGGCCAGCCAGTTCATATCCCGCTCCGGGGAGTCCATGTACTTGTCGTACAGGCCGAAACCGGGCATGGGGATGGTGCCGAAGGCCCAGCGCGGCTTGCTTAATATGGATGCCCAGGCCCGGGTGGTGAAAGCGGCGGGCACGCCAAAGCCGCTGCGGGCATCCCGTTCGCGGTTGCCGTGCACCGGATTGTCAACGGTGACGATAAGAGCGTGGTAGCCGGTGTCTTTGGCCAGCTGGATCATGTCGGCCATCACTTCCCGGGAACGGCAGGGCTGCAGCTGGAAAAACCGGGGGCCGTCGCTGGCGGCCGTGATGTCCTCGGGGCGGGTGTTGGTCCAGCCGGACATGGCGTAGGCGGTGCCGTACTTGTGGGAGGCCCGGGCCACCCCGATCTCGCCATCGCGGCTCAGGTATTTCAGCCCACCGGCGGGACCCGTGAAGTAAGGCCACTCGATGCGCTGTCCCAGAACCGTGGTGGAGGCATCGACGCTTTCCACGCCGCTGCAGTAACGGGGTTTCAGGCAGTAGCGGGAGAAAGCCTCGGTGTTGGCGCTCAGTGTGGTCTCATCGTCTGAGCCGCCGTCCACGTGGTCGAACAGGGGAAAGGGCAGGGCTTTTTT
>JAACFI010000495.1 GCA_009937575.1 Haliea sp. | reverse complement strand
ATCTCAGGAGGCCAGGTTGTTTTTGGCCGGCAGTGATAAAAAGTACGACATTATTACGGTTGAGCCGTCGTATCCGACAGACGCAGTTACAGCATCACTCTATACGCGTGAGTCTATGCAGTTGTATAGCGAGGCGTTAACGGAGGGAGGTGTCCTCAGTTTGTTCATTCCTTATCATGTGCTGGGAACCAGGTATTCGGAGGGTGTCGTCAAAACAGTATTGACGGAATTCGACCAGGTGCAAATCTGGAGGATTCGTGACGGGTCGGATCTGGTAGTGGTTGCAAGTCAGCAACCTTTTGATCTCGGTCCCGATGAAGTGGTCAGTAGTATCAGTGATTATAGAATCAAGTCCCTCGGCGACCTGAGCTCGGAACTCTCCTATGCGCAACGAAATTCAATGTTGGAGTACATCAGACAGTCACCGGATATACCGATTTATGTTGATGATGCTATAACGCTTGAAGTGGCCGCAACAAACGGTTTCCTGGCGGAGCATGGCACGGCGGCAGGGGGATCCTGAAGCAGTGACAGACAATATGAGGAATAAAGGAAAAATTTGGGCGGCAGGCATAGGGTTGGCCGCGATCATTGCTATGGTGTTCGGTGTTTACCAATATGAGGTAAAGAGGCAGCAGCAGATTGATGACGCCCGAATTCAGGTCGAGATCGGCATAATGCAGTTCAAGCAAAAGGACTACGAAGGAGCACTGCAAACATTGCGCGCGACTCCGGAAGTCGGGATCCAGGACTGGCGTAACCCCTATTATCAGGGAGTAAGCCTCGTCCAGCTAAACAATTACGAAGAAGCCGTCGTGGCGCTGGAGGAAGCATGGAGCCTTAACCAGGCCGATGAGGATATCCCATTTGCGCTTGCTGTCGCTTATTTCAAACTGGGAAACCTATCGCTTGCAAAGAGCTATTTTCACGCCGTGACCAAACTCAATCCAGAAAATGCCGATGCGAAGGGCTTGATGGACATAATGGCAAACCTTGAAAGGATCCAGCCTGGTGAAACTGCAGCTGATGTAACGCCACCCGACGAGAGCAAGGAAGACACGAGTCAATAATTTCTTGGTTATCTCCGGACTCAAAAAGTCATTCCGCCTGCTGGCGTCTTTGAAGATTGCCATTCCGCTATTGGTACTGCTTACCGCTGTGACGGTGATTGGCAGCCTGTTTCCTGATCCGGCCCTGTTCAGCTCGTGGTGGTATCTGTCTTTGCTGGGGATGCAGGGGCTCAGCCTGCTGCTGGTAACGATCCAGCACATTCCCGCCATCCTGAAGAAAAAGGGACGCAATGCGCTTATCGGCGTGATCACCACTCATCTCGGCATACTGGTTTTAATCGCGGGGATTATTTACGGGGGCTATAGTGGGTTCCGGCACGAAATAAAGTTAATCGAGGGGGAGATAACCATAGTCCCGGGATTGCCATTCGCTATCCGACTGGATGAGCTGCTTGTCGAGGAATATCTCAAGGAAGATTACCCGCGTATGAATCTGGATAATTTGCCTAAGAAAAAGCAGGAAAGTCACCTGACGTTGCTGGTCAAAGGTAAACCGTGGATGTCAACAATTGCGGCCCCGGGCAAACCGGCGGTTGTCAATGGCATCATTTTACTGCCGTCTATCAATAGATTAGGTTGGTATTTCGAGTTGATAGTTATTGATGGCGTGGGCAGGGAAACAACGATTCCGGTGCGTCCCTGGGCGCCGCCGCTGATCAAGGTGGGTGGTAAGCGCCTCATGACACACAGCCTGGTAACTGGGGAAACACCGGAAGCCGAGTTCTTCACGGTCGATGACGGGGTAATGAGTTCGGTGGGCGTACTCCGCAAAGATCAGCCGTTAGAGATCGAGGGGAGCAGGATATTTCTGGGTCGGATCAATCGCTACACCGGCATGCAGGTATACAACCGCCCACAGGAACCGATACTGGTTTGGGGTTGTATCCTGATGTTTGCCGGCCTCGTCTGGCACTTCTATTTCCGTCACCGCGATCGCAAGAGGGAGGGCAAGCGCGATGCTTGAGAACACTGAGCTGGCGCTGTTTGTGGCCGCGTCCGGGCTTTATCTCGTTGCCTGGGTGTGGCACCTGCGAGGCTGGCAACAGGGCTCTGCGGCCGTCACAGGCGCCGCTGTGCGTGTTCTGTGGGCTGGTTGGGTGCTACATGTCGGCATGGTAGGCCTGCGCTGGTACCGGGCCGAGCATGTACCGATGCTGAGTGCCTTCGAGTTCGTGACCTTTTTCGCGATGCTGGTCATCGGCTGTTTCTTGCTCTTCGCGGTGAAGGAACGCAACCGGATGCTGGGCGTGTTTCTCGTACCGGTCGGGCTGCTTTTGATGCTCTACGCGGCCTTCATGTCCAAGGACATCGAACCGGAACTGTCGATCTTCAAGGGAATGCTGTTGCAGTTTCACATCCTGACGACGCTGCTCGGCTACGCGGCCTGGGCTGTGACGTTTGCGGCCTCGATCTGCTACCTCTACCTCGAGAAGAAAGAAGACAAGAACCCGGGACTGTTCGACCAGATGGCCTACCGGGCTGCGTTCTTTGCTTTTGCTTTCTTGACGCTCGGGATTATCACGGGCGCGCTATGGGGGGACCGGGTGTTCGGTCAGCTCTGGTTCTGGGACCCGAAGGAAACCTGGTCCTTCATCACCTGGCTGATCTTCATGGCCTACCTGCATGCGCGATACACGCTGGAGTGGCGGGGGAGACGGGCGGCGATCCTCGCGATTGTCGGGTTCGCCGCCCTGGTGTTTACGTATGTGGGCGTGGACTTTTTGTTGCCGCAGATTCACGGCGCCCAGCCCGGGATGTAGCGATTACTCAACCGTGATGCTGGCGTCTTCCATCATGACGGGGAAGGCATAGCCGGCACCGAAGTCCTTG
>JAACFI010000494.1 GCA_009937575.1 Haliea sp. | reverse complement strand
GCTATTGAGGGTCCAAACATGAAGCTTGAAACTACCAAGGTACTAGCCATCTGCTTCTCTTTTCTCCTAGCAATACCCGAGGGTGCTAATGGCGATGCACCTGAGCAGTGGTCCCCCGTTGATCCATTTCCTACACAATCAGCTTACTATCCTGGTACCGAGAAATTGCATCCCGATGAGATGCGGGTAGTGGCCTGCGGCACTGGAATGCCACAACCAAGGCTGAAGCAGGCGGGTTCCTGTTATCTCGTCGAACTGGGTAACGGCGACAAGTTTGTCTTCGACATGGGCAAGGGGTCCGCTGAACGTCTGGCGGCACTCGGTATCCCCACAGACCAGCTGAACAAGGTTCTGATTAGCCATCTGCACTTCGACCATGCCGGAGATTTTCCCTCCTTCTGGCTGGCCAGAGGTGTCAACGCAGCCCGCCAACCCCTATTCCTTTGGGGACCTGGCGGAGGCCAAAATTCAGGCTGGGGGATCAAGGGGTGGTCTGAAAAGGTCAAACAGGCATGGGCGTGGGATGTGGCAACCCGTGAGTCATCTGGCGATCCACGCAGCACTCAATTAACGGTTACCGAAATCGACTGGAAGGGGGTCAATAAGCTTTTCTACGATGAAAACGGGGTCAAAATCTATTCCATACCTACGATCCACATTGACCAGTCCATCGGCTTCATCCTGGAATGGAATGGGCTGAAGTTTGCCTATTCAGGCGATACGGCACCAAATAAGTGGTTTTTGGAACACGCTGCAGGGGCCGACCTAGCGATCCATGAACTCATGCTGCCGCCCGACATGTGGATTGAGAAATACAGTATGAGCCACCAAGCGGCTGTGATGTCTGGTACTCAGGGGCACACCACACCCAGAGCCTTCGGCAAAATTATGGAGATTACCAAGCCTCGCATGGCGGTGGCTAATCATATGCAGAACGACTTTGATACCGCGCCAATTATCGAGAAGGAAATCCGCATGTACTACCGAGGGCCATTGAGTCTGGCCATGGACTTCATGGTGTGGAATATCGACAAGGAGCGCCTGACCACGCGCATGGCCGTTGCCAATCCGGAATCATATCCCCCGCCTGCCCAAGTGCCAGCCCTGCCGCCTGTTGTCGGTGAGAGCTCCTACCAGTGGGACCCTTTTAGTTTTACCGGTTTGGAAGAAAGAACAAGCGCCGTGACGAATCAGGTGGTCGAAGAATTCAATCTCGAACAGGGAACGAATATAGAACCTATACTTAGCCGTATGCCATTTGGCAAATAGTCGCGTAAAAATGCACTATCCGTACTCCCAATATTGCGTTGGAAGCGCGCTCAGCGGGCACGAATGAGAGCGTCCGCTTCTGGCACGAAGCGGACGTTATTCTGGCCTAATTCTCCCCCTGGCTAATGTTCGCCTAGATGCTCTGGGCATGCGCCCAGGACGCCTGGGTGTGTCGTAGCCCCCGGCACGTCTGTTTCGGCCCTCAAAGGTATTGATCTAGCCGCGGGAACCAGCTCTAACAGGCGGACTCGCCCTTGCCGTATCGCTCGTAGAAGTCCAGCGACGTGACAGTCCGGAAGGCTAACCGAGCCGGATAATATTACACGAGTCCCAAATCCACGTACCGCTAGCGTCTGGTTGCTGTATGTATCTGGCGGCAATACAACGGATTCGTACTGCCAACTGGCATCAACAAATTTCTCGACCTTGTCACTCCACAAATCTACCAGCCTGACGCCGCAGTCATCTATCATGCGTCGATAGATATCGTTTGGGTGGCCGGTTGAATATATAGCTGCATCGATCTGCCCGCCACATAGCGCTGCGGGCAGGTCGGCACTTTTCAAGTCGTAAGCTGAAAAAGCCGCGGGCGACCAGTCCAATGATTGCAGCAGCTGCTCTATGGTGGCTCGGCTGCCCGACCCTTGGTTGCCAATGTTCACTCGCCGGCCAAGCAAGTCGTCCAACTGTCTCACGCCAGAATCAGGGCGGATGGCAAGAGTGAAGACTTCCAGGTGCAGTGGTGCGATTGCACGAATCTTGTCGTGGCGATCTGTAAATGGAGGTTCGCCCTGCGCTGCTCTTGCAAGTAAAAAACTCTGGCTGAATGCCAGGTCGAAATCGCCACGCTGCAACGCCTTTAGATTGAAGCCTGATCCAGGTGTGGAGACGGCCTCACAGGTGAAACCCATTCGCAGTCGAGCCACTTCCTTGCATATAGCTTTGGCCAGGGGATAAAAAGTGGCTCCCTTGCTGCCCGTCCCAATGAGGTAGTGGGGAGCTTCGCTCCTGGCGGGATGCCAGGCCCAGGATGCAACAAAAATCAGGAGGATAATGGCGGGGATGCGGGACATTAAACGTCACCAATAGCCGGGATTTTCTCAATTATAGGCGCTGGCGGGAAGGTTCTCACACTATCAGTCTGAGAAGCCAGCAAAATGCCGATCATTAGTGGGATATGCTTTCCGGCCTCCGGACTAAGGACACGATTCTCACCACTAGGAGCGCTTTGAACTGATAGCGATCATTTTGGGATTCCGGCCACCCTCACCGCCGCAGATGTCTGCTTTCGCCCGAGAGGACCGGTATCGCGGCCGTATGGCGGATAAGGCCCTCATGGCCTCCAGAACCGCCTCGTACTCCCAGCAAGTCACCCGTCGTTCCTTGCCCGTTGTACACTTCGGCTTCAGCCGGCAATTGGCGGAAGCCCATGACCAGTAACAGTGAATGACTGTACCCAGTTCCTGCGGAAATCCGCGATAGTCTTGAAGTCGGGTGTCAGCCTGCCCAGCAACCACAGCAGTTCCACGTTCCGGTTGGCCTCTTGCTCGAGGCGGCGAGAAGACTGGATACGGTTGAGATAGCCATAGATGAACAGCTTTAGCATGAGGGCCTGGTTGCGGTCTTCGCCT
>JAACFI010000493.1 GCA_009937575.1 Haliea sp. | reverse complement strand
GCTACGGTGGTCCTGGCCGGACCGTCGTAGTCGAAAAATTCGCTGTATACCTGGTTGTAGCCGCCGAAATCATTCATGTTCACCAGGAAGGTACTGATCTCAACCAGGTCATCCAGGGCAGCACCTTCCTGTGCCAGGATATCGCGGATGTTCTCAATCACCGCCCGCGTCTGGGCCTGGATATCGAGTTTCACCGTTCCCATGTCGTCCGCTTCGGCGCCCGCAATGGAGTTATCGGGCAGGCGCGAGCTGGTGCCGGAGACAAACAGGAAATCCCCCGCTCGCCGGATGTGGGGGAAAGTGCCGCGGGGTTTTGCTTTGCCCGCAACCAACGTTGCCCTGGTCTTGTCGCTCATGGTTACATCATTTCCCGGTGCAGTTGTGTTCGACACTACAAATGATATTCGACAACCGCGCCTCCTGCGCCATGCAGCGGGCCGTAGCCGTGCACGGTGGCGCTCGAGAAGTGATCACCCAGGGCGCCCATTAGAAAGGCGAAGTGTTTGAAACCCATATCGACCTTCGCCTCTGCCGCGTAAGCGGGGCACTGCTCCTGCAGGCCCGCCACATCGCCTTGCTCCATGAGGCCGAGGACTCGACGGTTCCAGGCATCCTCGGAATCCGATGCAATCCGGTCCTGGCCGATGTCGATGTTGTGGCGAAAATAGGAACCCGACAGGCCGCCCACGCCGATGACCGCAATCTTCCTGCCCAGTGACTGGGCCTGTTCGGCTACCACCCGCCCCAGGGTCCTGGTCATCTCCCAGTCGTGGTAGACGTTGTTGGAGGTGATTACCAGGGAGTGTTTGTTATCCGGGTTGAGAAACGCCGAGGCGACGATTGTCCCTGTGTCGACGGGGAATTTGTCGTAATCCACGCCCTTGGATTTGATGCCGGCCGCGTTGGTGGCGCTTACCGCAGCCGCTGCCAGCTCGGTGTCGATGGTAATGTCGAAAGGCAACTCGCCGTACTCGTGCCAGTTCTCGTCGACATGAACGTCCACCAGGTGCGGTCGTGTCTGCCACAGCTGGTCCAGTACCGCGATCCACTGGGTGGAGTACACCACCAGGGTGTCGGGTTGCGCGGTGTTCAGCGCCTTGCCCGCTTTTTCCATCGCGTCGGCCAGGGCGCCCCAGGGCGGGTTATCGCGGCGCACGTAGGGGAGGGGGGAGCCGGGTACCATGAAAGCGGCGACAACCGTCATGCTGGCTCTCCTTCGGCCGCCTGGGCCAGTCCCGCTTTTATAAGATCCCACTCCATGACCGCATTGCCAGTGCCGATCACCGTGCCGTAGCCGTGCAGTTCCCCGGGGATCTCCGGATAGCCCATGGCAGAGAACATCCAGGTAAAGGCACCGGACTTGACCTCGGCAAAAGCCTCGTCGATGAACTGGGGTAATACCTCAAATACTTCCTGTGTTTTACCCTGGCGCAGCAGGTCGATGATGCGCATATCCCAAAGGTAGCCCTCGTAATCGTGAGGGTGCTCCTGGGCCATGTCCTCCGGCGGCACTGGTTCCTCGCTGAAATGCAGGTGGCAGAGCGTGTTGGAGGCCAGCAGCACCGCCCGGCGACCGGTCGCCTCGATAGCCTTGCGGGTCGCCTTGCCCAGTACGTCCATTTCCTCCAGGCCCTCCTCGGTGGTGAGGTAGTAGGGGGAGTTGTTTGCCGAGATCCCCACCACCGGGATATCCCACTGGGGCCGTATCATGTGCAGGGTGGTGATGGTGCCGTAATCCACCCGGAATTTCGGGTTGCGCATCATCTTGGTGGTCAGGCCCATGTCGGCGGCCATGTCGCAGCAGGCTTCCGCCAGTTCCGTATCCACGTCGAGCTCGAAGGAGTAGCGGAACAGGTTTGGAAAAATAGGGTCTACCGATTTGCCGCTCAGGTGAGGAACCCCCAGGAAGTGGTGGCCCTGCTGGGTGATCCAGTGTGGCGAGTGCACCAGCAACACATCAGGCTTCTGTTCCTCCAGACTGCGGCGCGCCCGTTCGTAGGCCCAGCGCAGCTGCTCCCAGCCGCCCTGGGATCGGGCTTCGTTCTGGTCGGGGTTTTCCCCGTATACAAGGTGGGGCGGGTGCGGGGCCAGGTAGCCCGCGATGATCTGCCCGTCGCTCATGTCACTCCTCCAGGTTCTCGTTCTCAGCCAGGATCTGGCCGGTGATTTCGGCGGTGCGTCGAATGTGGTTTTCGTTTTCCTTGCACAGGGTCTTCACGTCTTTCGCCAGCGCCGCGTCGCAGATCGCGGTGTGTTCATCGTGTACGTTGCGCCGGGCGGAGCGGTCGATGCGGGCGATGTTGCGGTAGCGTTTATGCTGGTCGTACAGAATCTCGTGGAAACGCATCAGCCAGGGCGAATGGCAGCAGGACACCAGCGCCAGGTGAAATTCCCGGTTGCGGGCTTCCCATTCCTGGATGTCCGGCTCCTTCTGGTTTTCCGCCTTGGTGAGATGGTGAAATGCGGCGACCACCCGGGACTCCCAGGCATCGTCGCTGTTTTCAACGCTCTGTGTCAGTGCCATGCCCTCCAGCACCACCCGCAGGTTGGTGATGTCCTTCAGTTCCTCCAGGGACATGTCGGCCACGCGGAAGCCGCGCTGTCCCTGTACGTGCACGAAACCATCGGCGCTCAGCCGGTACAGGGCCTCGCGCAGGGGGGTAGCGCCCACATCGTAGGTCTGCTTCAGGAACTCGATGCGCAACTTGTCGCCGGGGTGGAATGCGCCGTGGACGATGTCTTCGCGCAGACGCTCGTAGGCCTGGTCGGTGAGAGTCAATTTTGCTTCCATCTTTATATTCCCCACCCGGACAGCCCGGAAATCATAAAAAATCGGAATTCACAAGTTATTATAGCTTAACCGGCTTTTCATCGATAATCCAAGAAACCTTATATTTTTTCG
>JAACFI010000127.1 GCA_009937575.1 Haliea sp. | reverse complement strand
TGACCTACCAGCGCATCATGCTGCGTGCATTCGGCGGCCCCGAGCAGCTTGAACTCGAGACCGTGGATGAGCTGCCACAACCCGCGCCGGGCCAGGTGCGGGTCAAGGTCCTGAGTGCCGGTACGGGATTCACCGACACCATCATCCGCCAGGGCCAGTACCCGGGGGTGAAGGAAAAGCCGCCCTTTGTGCCTGGATACGACTGGTTCGGGGTGGTGGACGCCCTGGGTGACGGTGTAACCGACCTGCAGGTGGGGCAGTGCGTGGCGGATATGCCGGTTATCGGGGGGTACACCCAGTACCTGTGCGTGGCGGCGGATCGCGTGGTACCGGCGCCGGAGGGCCTGGATCCCGCCGAGGCAGTGGCGATGATTCTCTCCTACACCACGGCCTACCAGATGCTGACCCGGCTCAAGGAACTGGAACCCGGGATGTCCTGCCTGGTGCACGCGGCAGGCGGTGCGGTGGGGACTGCCCTGCTGGAACTGGGGGCCCTGATGGGGCTGCAAATGTATGGCACCGCATCGGTCGCCAAGCACGAACTGGTCAGGCGCTTCGGGGCCACGCCCATCGATTACCGCAGCGAGGACTTCGAGGCAGTAATCCGCCGGCAGACCGGGGGTGAGGGCGTGGATATCGTGTTCGACACCATCGGCGGGGCCAACTGGGCCAGGTCCTACCGCTGCGTGAAGCGCGGCGGGTTGCTGGTGGGCTTCGGTGCCCTGCAGGTCACCACCGGGGAGGAGAAACTGCCTTCACTGCTGTGGGGTTTTGCGCGGCTGATGGGCCTGTGGAAACTGTTGCCGGATGGCCGCACCTCCACCTTCTATAACATACAGACCCGGCGGGAAAAACAGCCGGAAGAATTCCGCCACGATGTACAGGCCCTGTTCGAGTTGTTGCACAAGGGTAAACTGCAACCGGCCATCGCCGGCACGGCCACCCTGGCGGAGGCCGCGGAGGTTCACCGCCGCATAGACAAGGCGGAAATTGCCGGTAAAGTGGTCCTGCTCTGCCATCACTGATATCGGAGTTACCGTGACCAGGATTTTCGCGGCCCTTACCTGCGTTTTCGCCCTGGCGGCCTGCGCCGGCCCCCAGCCCATGTTTAATGGCTTCAACCTGGACGGCTGGCAGAGCGATGACGTTGTCCCCTGGGTGGTCACCGACCAGAAGATCGTGGCCAGCGGCAGTGGCGACAGTTTCCTGGTCAGTAAGGCCGAGTTTGGTGACTTCTACCTGCGGGTCGAGTTCTGGGTGGACGCCACCACCAATTCGGGGATCTTTGTGCGCTGCAAGGATCGCTCCCGAATCTACCCCGACACCTGCTACGAACTGAACATCTGGGATGAGCACCCAAAGCAGGAGGCGCGTACCGGCGCCATCGTATTTGTGCACATGCCGCCCCTGGCCCACGTGGAAACCGTGGGCCGCTGGAATACCTACGAGGTGACCGCCCGGGGCGGGTTTCTCGAGGTGAAGGTCAACGGCCTGGTCACCGCGGTGCTCAAAGACGCCGACCCCACCCCCGGATTCCTGGCCCTGCAGCACTGGGGCGAGGGCACGGTGAAATTCCGCAGCATTGAAATCAGCCCCCACTGACCAATACCCCCTATCCAATAGGACAAATGATTCTGGCCCGAGGGGACAATGTGTTCCCCGGCGCCCCCGGTATCCTTTACCCCGTATTTACTGAATAGTGGAGGCCCCGTGAGCCTGAATTTCAACCTGAGTGAAGAAAACAACATGCTGGTGGACGCCGTCGGCGAGGCGATGAAGCCCTGGACCAACGAGCGCAAGGCCGAGTTGCAGGACATGGTAGACAATTCCGTGTTCCCCGAGGAAATGTGGCAGACCTTTGCCGACCTGGGCCTGCTCGGCTGCCTGGTACCGGAGCAGTACGGCGGCACCGATGTGGGTCTGCTGCCCCTGGCGCTGGGCTTCGAGAAAATCGCCGCCATGGGCATTTCCCCCAATATCCTGCTGGTCACCTGCATGGATGCCGCCTGCCTGGCGCGCAACGCCTCAGACGCCATCAAGGAG
Organism: Haliea sp.; assembly: GCA_009937575.1. Taxonomy (GTDB): domain Bacteria; phylum Pseudomonadota; class Gammaproteobacteria; order Pseudomonadales; family Halieaceae; genus JAACFI01. The sequence continues at coordinate 13,160 of JAACFI010000127.1, read as the reverse complement.
CAGTACCTGCCTGGTATCGTCGACGGCAGCACCAAGTTCTGTTTCGCCATCACCGAAGCGGATGCCGGCACCAACTCCTTCAACATGAAGACCCGCGCGGACCTGGAAGGCGATCACTACGTGATCAATGGCTCCAAGACCTATATCTCCGGTGTGGAAACCGCCGACTACATGCTGCTGGTGGCGCGCACGACCTCGAAAGAGGAGTCGGCCAAGACCGATATGGGCCAGTACCACGGCCTGACCCTGTTCGTGGTGCCCACCGACGCACCCGGTATCGAGAAGCACCTGATTCCCATCGGTTTCAACGAGGGGGTGGGCCAGTACACCCTGTTCTTTGACAATGTGATGGTCCCGGCGGACCAGGTGGTCGGCCAGGTGGATATGGGCGCCCTGGTGATGTTCAACTCACTGAACCCTGAGCGCATCCTGGCGGCGGCCATGTGCTCGGGTATGTCCCAGTACTGCCTGGAGGTGGCCGCGGACTACGCCAAGGACCGCAAGGTGTTCAAGGACACGCCGATCGGTGCCTACCAGGGTATTGCCCACCCCCTGGCCATGTGCAAGGCGGAGCACGAGGCGGCCCGTATGACCATGCTGAAAGCGGCCTGGGCTTTCGACGAGCACTGGGATGCTGCCAAGGTGGGCAGCCTGGCCAACATGTCCAAGCTGCTGAATTCCGAATCCGCCATCCACAGCGTGGATGTGGCCATGGAAACCCTGGGGGGCAGCGCCTTCACCAAAGAGCAGGGCCTGCTCAACCTGTGGAACGGTGCGCGCCTGTTGAAGACCGCACCGGTGTCGAAGGAGATGATCCTTAACTTTATCGCCGAGTGGGAACTGGGGCTGCCCAAGTCCTACTGATCGTCGGCTGCCAGTTGGCGACGGTAATCGCCGGGGGTCATCCCGTACCAGCGTCGGAAGGCCCGGCGGAAATTTGAGGCGTCGTGATAGCCCAATGTGGCGGCCACAGCTTCTACGCTGGAGTGGCTTTCCTGGAGGTGGCGTGCCGCCAGTTCCGCCAGCAGCCGTTCCCTGATCTCGCGAAAACCCGTGCCCTCCTGCTCCAGCCGGCGGGCCAGGGTTCGCCGGGATACGTACATGGCCCGGGCCACATCGTCCTCGTTCAGCGTGCCGGCGGGTTGCCCCAGTAACAGCCGCCGCACCCGATCGCTCATCGACGAGCCGGTGGCGGGGGATTGCTCCAGCAGCCGGCGACAGAGTGACTCTGCCAGTGCGTAGGCTTCCGGGTCACCGGAAACGTTGCTGACACGCGCCAGGGCAGCGGGCAGGCGGATCCGGTTGTGAGACTGTGAAAACGCCACCGGGGAGTGCAGGTAGTCGGGGTAGGCGTCGCTGTAATCCGGCTTCGGAAAATCAAACTGGATGCGCGCTTCGGTAAGGTCCCTTCGCAACAGTGACTCCACCACGGCCTGCACCAGGAGGACAAAGCACTCCAGGAGCATTCGCCGCTCCTCGGGCTGGGCCGGCAACAGGATTTTCAGCGAGCAATCGAGCCAGTCGGGCCCCTGCCTCAGCTCCAGCTGGGCGAAGGGAATGCGCCAGGGCAGGAAATCGCGCAGTGAGACCAGGGCGGTAATGATGTCGGGACTGCTGAGCGTCAGGTACCCCAATGGGCCGTGGGCGGAAGGCTGCAGTTGGCGTCCGAGCCTCAGGCCGAATTCGGGGACGTTGCCCATGCGCCAGGCATTTTCCAGCACCTGCAGCTGTTGCAGCCCGGTAAGCTGCGTTTCATCCCCCGGTAGCAGGATGTCGGTCGACAGGCCGGTGCCCTGCAGAAGGCGCGGTAGTTCGCGTTCCTGCAGCCCCAGCTCGCGCGCGACGATCCGCGAGTAGCTGCTGGGAATTGGTAAATGTTCCGCCGTCTCCGTCACTGAAGCTGCCGATGTGCCCACGGGTGGGTAGAGTCCAGTGGCATTATGGCATAATATGACTTAACTGTGACAAAAAATGACCTGATCTAGCTCCGACTTCACCCATAGACTCTATCCCACACACTACAGGAGGTTTTGTTCATGCCAAAGATCACCTTGATTGAATTCAACGGCCAGGATCACACCATCGATGCCGAGCCTGGCAAGTCACTGATGCAGAACGCCATCGACAACATGGTGCCGGGTATCGACGCCGATTGCGGCGGCGCCTGTGCCTGCGGCACCTGCCACTGTTTCGTGGATGAGCCCTGGCGGGAGAGCACCGGCGATGTGGATGCCATGGAGGAGGCCATGTTGGGTATGCGCCCTGATCGCGCCGACAACTCGCGCCTCAGCTGCCAGATCCAGGTCAGCGAGGCGATGGATGGCATGGTCGTGCACCTGCCTGAATTCCAGATGTAATCAAGGGGGATACCGTCGTGAATCAAGCCATCCAGTTACCCGATCCCTGGAGCATGCCTCTCGAGCAGATCGATGTCAGTGATACCCGCCTCTACGAGCAGGATGCCTGGCGGCCCTATTTTGCCCGCCTGCGGGAGGAGGCCCCTGTGCACTACCGGTCAGAGAGCCCCTTCGGGCCCTTCTGGTCCGTGAGCCGTTTCGAAGATATTGTCGCGGTAGACAGCAACCCCCAGGACTTTTCTTCGGAACCCACCATTATCATCGGTGACCTGGGTGACGATATTCCTTTCGAGATGTTCATCGCCATGGATCCACCCAAACACGACGTACAGCGCCGGGCGGTGCAGCCGGTGGTGGCGCCCCAGAACCTGGCGCAGTTGGAAGGGCTGATTCGCAGCCGCGTAACCGATATCCTCGACAATCTTCCCCTGGACGAGGAATTCGACTGGGTGGAGCGAGTGTCCATCAACCTCACCACCCAGATGCTGGCCACCCTCTTCGATTTCCCCTTCGAGGAGCGCAGCAAGCTGACCTACTGGTCCGACATTGCGGCGGCGGCACCCGAGATGACCGGCGGCGACGTAAGTAGAGAGGAACGGGTCGCTGGACTGACCGAGTGCCTGGAGACCTTCACCCGCATCTGGCACGAGCGCAAGGGCCGGGAAGAGGGCTTCGACCTGATCTCGCTGCTGCAGCGGGACCCGCATACAGCCGATATGGTGGATCGACCCATGGAGTTTCTCGGTAACCTGGCTCTTTTAATCGTGGGGGGCAACGATACGACCCGCAACTCCATCACCGGCGGCGTACTGGCCCTGAATCAGAATCCCGCCGAGTACCACAAGCTGCGGGCAGATCACAGCCTGATCCCCAATATGGTCTCGGAAATCATCCGCTGGCAGACCCCCCTGGCTCATATGCGCCGTACCGCCGCCCGGGATCTGGAGTTCCACGGTCAGCAGATCAAAAAGGGAGACAAGGTGGTGATGTGGTATATCTCCGGCAACCGCGACGAGACAGTGATCGACCGCGCGGACGAGTTTATCATCGACCGGCCCAACGCCCGCAAGCACGTGTCCTTCGGTTTCGGCGTGCACCGTTGCATGGGTAACCGCCTGGCAGAGATGCAGCTGCGTATCCTGTGGGAAGAGATCATGCAGCGTTTCAGCTTCGTGGAAGTCGTTGGCGCGACGGAGCGGGTGGAATCGAATTTCGTTCGCGGTTATACGAAGTTGCCGGTGAAGTTACACGCGCTGTAACCGGGTTCCGAAAAATGGTGCGCAGTGCGCACCCTACGAGCACTCCGATCCAAGGTAGGGTGCGCTCCGCGCACCATTGATCGGCGACAACTTCCGGTGTCTCAATAAATTTTCACCTGCGCCACCGTCGACGCACAATTCTCCACGTGTATCGAATACCGATACACGGCACTCGGCACATCCTTGCCCTTCACCCTGCACCGCAACTTACCCTTCTTGTTGCTCTTGAACTTGCACTCACTGTCACCCTTCTGCACGAAGGGGTTGCTGCTGCCCTGGTCAAACTTTATCGAGAAAGGCTCCTTGTTCTTCATTTCCCAGGTGATGTGTTTCTCCTGGCGAGTACAGACGCAGCCCAGGTCCTTCTGGCAGTTGTCACGACCTTTTGCCTTGTTGTTCTTGCAATTATCGTGGTCGCCCTTGAATACCGCCTGGATCTGGCATTGGCCGCCATCGCCTGGGGACGTGACCTCCAGGCGGACTTTCTGCTCTTTCACTTCTGCCTGGCTTAAGGGGCTGAACAGTACCGCCACTGTCAGGACCAGGTAGCCCACCATAGGCATTGATCTTTGCATAATAGACATTATAAGGCTCTCCATGAGGTTGATGGATAAGTATAGGCAATAATTTTTACCGTGCTATGTCATCCCCGGAAGTGACTTCAACCGCGTTGATTGCAAGGCCAAGGTGCAACGGCTGTCTCACATAAGCCTGCACTGTTTTGGTGGTTATCTGGCAGGGAATCTGTTGCTGCAAAACAAAATTATAGTTCCAGCCAGTGAACTATTCACGGGGGTGTTGGTCACATCAATTCCAGGCGTTTGTTCCGGTATACCGGCTATGCATGGAGAGCTGAACTGGGCGGTACAACTCGAGCTGGCTCGTTTTCCCCACTCGCAAGGAGGGAAATATGTGCAGGAAATTCGTTGTATACCTGGTTTTTTTTGCTGCCGTCATTTCGCTGCTTACAGGCTGCAAAATCGCCCTGTTGGTGGTTGAAGGTGGCGACCTGGGGTCGCAATCAGGGCGCTTCGCCTGTGCTCAGGGCGATATCTGTATCATTGAAGTCAACAGTACGGACTTCAATGACATCTTCATCGCCGACCCCGGGGAAGGTTATGTCTTTTCTCACTGGCTGTCCGGGGAAAATATGCTCTGCGGTACCACCGTGGGCCCACGCTGTACCATCGATCTCAGGGCCTTCGAGGGTAACGAACTTATCGAAGCATTCGTGGCCAGTGATATCACCTATTATATTCTGCCGGTATTTGTGGCTGAGGAAGAACCCGAGCCAGTTGGGCTGTCACCGGAGTTACAGGCGAAGTACGACAGTAGCTGCGATCGCTGTCATACCAACGGTGCCTTCGGCGCGCCGGTGATTCACGACGAGGCTGCCTGGGCGCCCAGGCTCGCCCGGGGGTTGGATTCCCTGCTCAACTCGGTCAAATCCGGGCGCGGGGCGATGCCGGCAGGGGGGGACTGCGGAAACTGCAGCGACGACGACTACCGTGCCCTGATTAACTATATGTCTGGCCCGGCGCCCTGACAGTCATGAAGACTGAACGACCGGTGAGCTGTGACGGGTCGGGTCCTGGGGCTTGGGGTGCAATGCCAATCGGGCCGACAGTTTTAATTACGCTGTTTCTGTTGTTGGCATCCCGATCCATTCTGGCCGCGCAAGCACAAGTGGGGCAGACGGCGCCGGCCATAGAATTGCCTTCACTATTAGAGGATGGTAAGCCGCTGATCAACCTCGACTCCTTGAGGGGCAAGGTGGTTTACCTGGATTTCTGGGCATCCTGGTGCGGCCCCTGTCGCGTTTCTTTTCCCCTTCTCGACGAACTGCGACGGGACCTTGGCCCAAAGGGTTTCGAGGTGCTGGCAGTGGGCGTCGACGAGTTCGAAAAGGATGCGATCCGTTTCGTCCGCGAGTTTCCGGTGAGCTACCCGGTCGTCCTTGATGCAACGGGAGAAACGCCTGGCCGTTACGGAATTCTCGGAATGCCGACGGGATTCCTGCTCGACCGAAAGGGGGTAATCCGGCTCATGCACCAGGGCTTTCACAGGCAGGACGTGGAAAAACTACGGGTACATATTCTTCAGCTGTTGGATTCACCGGAATGAGAAGCATTGTTTTCTGCGTGTTGGTGGTGCTGGGACTATCGGCCTGTGAGACGGTGCAGCCCTGGGAGCGGGGAACGCTGGCAAAGTCTGAAATGCAGTGGCATCAGGATGTGATGGAAAGGGATATCCGGATGCAGGTCTACAACAGCAAGGAAGCCGCATCGGGTGGGGGTGGCGCTGCCGGTGGCGGTTGCGGATGCAATTGACCATGCGTAGGTCGCCCACAGCCAGCCTGTTGGCAGTCACTTCCAGCGCCTTGACCCTGCCTGCCTACCAGGCCGCCCGGTCGGACGCACCCCCCGAAAGTACCGAGATGGGATTACGGTACAGCAAGTACCGGGAGGATGACATTACCAGTGACAACGCCTTTGGCCGCGGCAGTGAACGCATGGAGGTGGATGTAGCGCAGTTTCATCTGTTCACCCCCATTGCCAGGGAGTGGGCTTTCGCCCTTGATGTCGCCTGGGAGGACGTCAGTGGCGCCTCGCCCTGGTTCGTGGGTGAGAGTGCCGGCGGCGACGCCAATGTATTCATGAGTGGTCCCAGTATTCGCGACACCCGCACGGCAGTCAGTGTCACCACCCGCTATTATTACGATCGAGGGAATGCCGGACTGAATTACACACGGTCGGACGAGGATGACTATGAGTCCGATGCGATCACTGTCGATGGTTCACTGAACAGTGAAGATGGGATGAGAACCTACGGCGTTTCTGTCAGTGCTTCCGATGATACGCTCGACCCCACGCAGGGCAACACGCCTACCAGTACGCTGGGCGCGGAGAAGGACATCCGATCTGCCTGGGTCGGTGTCTCGCAGATCATCAGTAAGCGGGCGATTGTGCGTTTCGGTCTCAGCTATACCTATCGCAACGGTTTTCTGTCCGATCCCTACAAGGCCAATGACAGCAGACCGGGCACTCGCAAGGAGTGGGTGCTGGATTCAGGGTATCGCCACTTCCTGGTCCCCCTGAATGGCGCGGTGCAACTCGATTACCGGTACTTTGATGACGACTGGGGCATCCAGTCACATACCCTGGACATAGCCTGGCACCAGAATATTGGCCTACACACCCGATTGATTCCCTACCTTCGTTACTACACCCAGTCCGAGTCGCGATTTTTCGCCAACCTGGTGGATTTCAATGATCGTTATTACAGCGATGACTATCGCCTCTCGGCATTCGGCGCCATCGCGACCGGTCTGCGAGTCCGCTACGACATCCGGGACTGGTCACTCAGCCTCGGCGGGGAACGTTATCGCACCGATGAGAGTTGGGGTGCGTTCAGTGGTGAGGAATCTCCAGCCCTGGTGGATGCCTGGCGCGTCAGTTTCGGCATGGACTACTCCTTCCGGTAGTGCGTACGGACCATGCAGCGATTCGAGCATCATTTTACTGTCATGGGCGGACCCGCGGGCATTATCCTGGACGCCTACGACGAGGAATTGGCGCTTGCGGCGATCACCGCGGTACAGCGTGAGGTTACCCGCCTGGAGGCAAAGTACAGCCGTTACCAGCCGGAATCCCTGGCGAGCCGAATAAATCGTGCCGCGGGCAAGGGTGATGCTATCCGCGTTGACGAGGAAACCATCGGCCTGCTGGACTTCGCCGATACACTGTGGCGGGAAAGCGATGGCCTGTTCGATCCAACCAGTGGAATCCTGCGTCGTGCCTGGGATTTCGGTTCGGATCGCCCACCGCGCCAGGAAACCCTGGAACAACTACTTCCACTGGTAGGTTGGGAACAGGTCCATCTGGATCAATTGACTGTATATCTCCCGCAAGCTGGAATGGAGCTGGATTTTGGCGGCTTCGTCAAGGAATATGCAGTCGATTCTGCTTGCAAAAGGATGCAGCAGATGGGTGTAACAAACGCCCTGGTGAACCTGGCCGGAGATTTGGCGGTCATCGGTACGCAGGGTGACGGCAGGCCCTGGCGAATCGGCATCTGTGGTGCTGATCACCAGAAGGGGGCAGTGTCCCGGATAAAACTGGTCGGAAATGCATTAGCCAGTAGCGGAGATTACGAGCGCTGCATTGAACTGGGAGGAAAACGCTTCGGCCATGTACTGCATCCGGCTACTGGTTGGCCGGTGCAGGGGCTGACCGCGGTCAGTATCGTGGCGCCCCAGTGCCTGGTGGCCGGGGCGCTGGCTACCATTGCCATGCTGATGCCGTCACAGGATGCTCTCTCCTGGCTCGCGGAGGTCGGCCTCCCCTGGCTTGCCATCGGGTCCGGAAACCAGTCGGTGGTGACCGGGAACGGGATGGGTGAAGCACAAAAAACCCCGCCATGTCGCCAGGGCGGGGCTGTCATGAATTCGGTGAGGTCTAGCGCTGCAGATACTGCAGCTTATCAGGCTTCCCGGCCCATTCCTCGGCGTCGGGCATGGCATCCTTCATCTCGGTGATGCAGGGCCAGACTTCGGCGAGCTCCGCGTTCAGCTCCAGGAAGACCTGCTGGTCTTCCGGCAATTCGTCCTCGGAGAAGATAGCGTCAACCGGGCACTCCGGCTCACACAGAGCGCAGTCGATACATTCGTCCGGGTGAATCACCAGGAAATTGGGGCCCTCGTAAAAACAGTCCACCGGGCATACTTCCACGCAGTCCGTGTGTTTACAGTTGATGCAATCTTCGCCTACAACAAATGTCATTCCTGAAAAGCCTCTTTAAAATCCTGGGTACCTCGACTAAAGCGCGATAGTTTACCTGTATGCCGCGCGGAAATGAATCCCTATTTTAAGCTGGATTGGACACCAGCCCCTGTCATCCGAGTCCCCATGGGTGTACGGTAAGCTCGTCTTGGTAACAACACCGGGGATGTGCTGGATGACTATTCGAAAATCAGGATTCAACCGCCGCTCCACCGCAGAGCAGGTTACCGGGGGCCTGGATCTCAGCGGCAAGACCGCGCTTATAACGGGCGTCAACTCCGGCCTCGGTTTCGAGTCCATGCGGGTGCTGGCGTCCCGTGGCGCACATGTGATCGGCGCAGCCCGCACCTTGGAGAAAGCTGCAGGGGCCTGTGACCAGATCGATGGCGATACCACCCCTGTTGCCTGTGAATTGAGTGACTTCGACTCGGTGGTGGACTGTGCCAACGAAGTGATCTCCCTTGACCGGTCGATCGATATCCTCATGTGCAATGCCGGCATCATGGCCCTGCCAAAACTGGAACAGAAGTACGGCCTGGAGTTACAGTTTGTTACCAACCATCTAGGGCATTTCCTACTGGTCAATTATCTGCTGGATCGCGTGATTGAGGCCCCCGCGGGCCGCATCGTGCTCCTGTCCAGTGCGGCCCACATGAGTCCGCGACCGGGTGGTATCGAATTCGACAACCTGTCCGGGGAGTCCGGCTACAGTGGCTGGAGCTTCTATGGCCAGTCCAAGCTGGCCAACCTGCTGACAGCGGTGGAGTTGTCACGGCGCCTCGAGTCCACCAATGCCACCGCCAATGCGGTGCACCCGGGCGTCATTGAAACCAACCTGGGTCGACACATGGGCGGCTTCCTGACCAGCGCCATCAGGGTTTTTTCCCCGCTGTTCGAGCGCAGCGTGGAGCAGGGGGCCGCTACCCAGTGTTATGTTGCCACCCACCCCAAAGTCGAGGGTGTGAGCGGCCGCTATTTTGCCGACTGTAATATTGCCCGTTCTACCCGTCATGGAAAGGACACCAAGCTTGCTGATTACCTGCCAGGCTGATCCCTGCGGTAAGTTGCAGGTCGGGTTTCCACTGGTACTCAGCACCCCTCAGAAGTGCCAGGTATCGCGGAAATCCTCGTCGACAGTGGTCCCAGGAATACCATTGTCGTCGATGCCCACCTGGACCCGGCTGAATCGGGATATATCGTCCCAGCCCACGCCGCCCAGCAAATTGAGTCTGTCGTCCCACCGGTGGTGGATGGCGGCCGAGACGGCCTGGGGCATGGTCACGCCCAGGTCAAGTTCTTCGTGAGGGTCATCCAATTGCTTCCCGATAGGATCCCGCCAGGCCCGCACCGCCGTAGCCGCTCTCGGAGGCGTTGCTCATTTCATAGATGTAGAGTGCACCCGCGCTGGTGAGGTTGGGTGTAAGAAACAGGGCCAAGAGCAACATCCAGCGACTATTTTCTATCATGCACCATATCCTTACCTGCGATTGATCGGTAAATCCTAGCCTATGACCCTCAGGCGGACCCAGAACGGTTTTCGTAATTTTCTAGCACAGCTGAGTTTTGCTTGACCTGCGTCAACGGCACAATCGCTCTTCTGCTAACATGATGTGAGTATTGCTGGAGACGTATATGCTTCGAGCATTCTTCTGGGGCCTGGTATCCACATCGTCGTTGGTGATCGGCGGCCTCCGCATCCCGGAGGGCGGGTCGGTCAGCCTGGCGATGCTGGCTAATAGCATGAGGCCCGAGGCTTTCGAAAATGGTGGCAAGATCGCGGGTCTGTTGAGAGTGTTGGGTTTTACAGTGGCCGTAGCGGTCGCCCTGATCGAACGGGCAGGCTGACGGCGGGTGGTTTCGCGAGACAAATCAGGCATGTCCGAGCGTTTCAAGCACTCAGTCAAGACGGCCCTTGCCATTGTGCTGGCCTATGGACTGGCGCTCTGGTTTGACTGGGACAGGCCGATGTGGGCCGCCTTTGCGGTGGCGCTCATCAGTATGCCGACGCTGGAGGCCAGCCTTGGCAAGGGTGGGCAGCGATTGTGGGGAACGGCCCTTGCCACCTTTGTTGCTCTGTCCCTTATCGCCCTGTTTGCACAGGATCGCTGGCAGTTCATGTTCGCCCAGGCTGCCTGGCTGGCATTTTGTGCCTACCAGATGATCAATAGTCGCAAGGCTTACCTCTGGTTCTGCGCCGGTTTCGTCTCTTCCATTATTACCGCCAACGGTGGACCTGACCCGGTCAATGCCTTCTCAATCGCGACGATACGAACCCTGGAAACCGCCCTTGGCGTGATCTGTTTCGCTGTTGTGTTTTCCCTGTTGTGGCCTGTTCGGGAGGATGCGACGGCGGGAGCGCAGCCCGCTGACGTCCAGGCTGTTCCCAACGCCAGGCGTCTCAACCAGGCCGTTCGTGTGTTCATCGCCTATTGCACCGCCTTCCTGCTGGTCATCTACGTCCCGGGCTTTCCCGGCGCCCACAGTATCCTGGGGATGCTGGCACCCTTCGCTATCATTCTGGCGAATACTCCCCAGTTATCGGCTGACAAACTGATCAATCCTTTTGTGCTGGCCATTCTGATTTCATCGCCGATATACCTGTTCCTGATGCCCAAGCTCGGCGGCTTTGCACAGCTGGGGGTGGTAATCTTTTTCGCCTGCTTTACCATTTCCTACCTGCTGCACAAACCCGAGCAGGCCCTGGGTCGCACCTTCGGGTTGGCGTTTTTTGCAGTGGTTACAGGCATATCCAATGACCAGAGTTACAGTTTTATCGCGCTGACCACTACTATATTGATGTTCTGCCTCACACTCTTGATCCTTCACGCCATCTCTGCCATTCAGGTGTTCAGGGTTGAGGATGATGCTATGGTAGGCAAGACAGCGGAGAGTACCTGATGCCCCATGATCTCTACTTCGGCGACGTTTATTTCCCGCCACTGTTGGCAGCGGCGGCGCTGGGGTTGATTGCGGCCTCCTATACCAGCCGCCTGATGCACAAACACGGGGTGATGGTGCGATTTGCCAATCCGCCGCTGGTGTTTATCGCGTTCTCGGTAATCTATACCGTGATATTTGGAGCAACGATTTTTCCCACCTGATGCCCATGACATTCGACAAACGCACCCTCGCTACAATTGCCTTGCTGCTGGTCGCCGCCCTGGCGGCTGGAATCAAGTACTGGGATTACGTGGTCAACCCCTGGACGCGAAACGGCATGGTCAGGGCCAACGTCATCCAGGTTACGCCACGGGTATCCGGGCCCATCGTGGAACTGCCCATCGTCGACAACCAGGAAATTGAGGCAGGTGAACTCCTGTTCAGGATCGATCCCCGCACCTTCAATGCGGACCTGGATGAAGCGGAGGCGGAACTGGAACGTACTGAACAGGACTTTGAGCGTGCTGAGGACCTGATCAAGAAAGGCGACATATCCAAGCGGAATTACGATAAGGCTGAAGCCGCATTTGACGTGGCCAGATCTAATCTTGAGACGGCCCGCCTGAACCTGGAGTTCACCGAGGTACGTGCATCCGTGGATGGTTTCATTACCAACCTGACACTTCGAATCGGCAGCCAGGCGGTGGAAAACCAGCCGGTAATGGCCCTGATCGATCGGGACAGTTTCTGGGTACACGGGTACTTCCGGGAGACCCGTGTCGGCGCTATCAAGCCAGGAGACAAGACCCTGGTCACACTGATGACCTATCCTGACACACCCTTATCCGGCACCGTCAACAGTCTTGGCTGGGGTATTGCACAGCAGGATGGCAGTAGCGGGGTGGATTTGCTGCCCTCGGTCAATCCGACCTTTGAATGGATACGCCTGGCGCAGCGGGTTCCCGTCCGCATACACCTTGACCAGCTGCCTGACCATGTCCAGCTGAGGGTGGGTACCACGGCATCGGTTCTGGTCAAAACTGGCACGGCGGGTTCCGCCGGGCAATAACGGGAGGCAATAGATCAATGGAAGGTCTTGCGACACACCTGCTCGCCGTATTTATGGGATTTTTTGCGATCATGAACCCGATCGCTAATACACCTGTGTTCCTCGGTCTGACAGCGGGAGATGATGCGGCCACCCGGCGTAGAGTGGCAACCCGGGCTCTGTTCGCCAGCGCGCTGATCATCATCGTATTCTGCGCCGCCGGTAAGTTCATCTTTACCATGTTCGGCATTACGCTGCCCGCGTTTCGCATTACCGGAGGTATTCTCGTTGGCCTGGTCGGCTTCCATATGCTGCAGGGTGGCGAGAATTCCAGTGTGCAACACCCCAGTGACGAGGACACGGAGAGCAGCCTGCAGGCCGCCCTCGACAAGGCCATCAGTCCGCTGGCGATGCCGATCCTGGCTGGCCCCGGAACGATTGCCACGGCAATGAACTACGCCTCCGCCGGGACGGTGACCGAGTTCGTCGTGACCGTGTCGGCCTTCGTTACGCTGTGCGTGATCACCTGGGTGTTTTTCGTGTCCGGCGAACGCCTGGTGGCCTTCATCGGCGACAACGGCGTCAAGGTCATTACCCGATTGATGGGGCTGATCCTCGCGGTGATAGGCGTGCAGATGCTGATCAGCGGGATTGGTGGTGCGGTGAGCGCCTACGCGGGGTGAGTCTCCTGATGGTGCGCATTGCGCACCATCTACTCTGAACTTATTTCAAACGCGATTTTAATTCGTAGATCTTTTCCAACGCCTCCCGCGGACTCAACCCGTCCGCGTCCAACTCCTCCAGGGCCTCGACTACAGGGTGTGGCCCCGGCGCA
>JAACFI010000126.1 GCA_009937575.1 Haliea sp. | reverse complement strand
GTGCGCACTGCGCAGGGCCTGCCCCGCTTTATCGGGTACCATTTGCCCCGATTTTTCCGGTACTTCACCGCCATCCATCCTTGGCACCACCCCCACGTACACGTATATTGGCCCCTCTATGAAATACACCGGCACCGAAAACTTCGATCACGAACAACCCGCAAAGGTCGGCATCCTGCTAACCAACCTCGGCACCCCCCAGGCGCCGGAAAAAACAGCCCTGAGGACCTACCTCAAGCAGTTCCTGTCCGATCCCCGGGTGGTGGAAGTGCCGCGCCTGCTGTGGTGGCTCATCCTCAACGGCATCATCCTCAACATTCGGCCGGCGCGCTCCGCCGCCGCTTATCGCACCGTGTGGACCGACCAGGGCTCCCCCCTGCTGTTTCACACCCGGGCGCAGGCACAGGCCCTGCAAGAACGGTTAGGGCACCAGGCGATAGTGGACTTCGCCATGCGTTACGGGCAGCCGGCCATACCCGACGTGTTACAGAAAATGCTGGAACAGGGCGTGCGCAAACTGCTAGTGCTGCCACTGTACCCGCAGTACAGCGGCCCCACTACCGCCTCCACCTTCGATGCCATCGCGGAAGACTTTACCCACCGCCGCTGGCTGCCGGAGCTGCGTTTCGTCAGCCACTACCATGACCATCCAGCCTACATCGCCGCCATCGCGGCAAGTATCCGAAACCACCGAGCGAAGCATGGCAACTCTGACAAGCTACTGTTTTCCTACCACGGCGAACCGAAGAGCTACCTGGACCGGGGAGATCCCTATCACTGTGAATGCCTGAAAACCACGCGCCTGGTAGCGGAGGAACTGGGACTGGCGGGAGAAGAATTCATGAGCACCTTTCAGTCGCGCTTCGGCCGGGAGGAGTGGCTTCAACCCTATACCGATGAGACCCTCAAGGGCCTGCCGGGGCAGGGGGTGAAGTCGGTACAGGTCATCTGCCCCGGTTTTGCTGCGGACTGCCTGGAGACCCTCGAGGAGATAGCTGTCGAGAACCGCGACTACTTTCTATCAGCGGGTGGCGAGCGATTTGATTATATCCCCTGCCTCAATAGCGGCGCCGCACATATCGACGCCCTGGCGGGCATCGTTGCGCAACACCTGCAGGGGTGGTTGGAATCGACGTGACAGCTCGCGCTACTCGGCCAGCAATTCGGCGACAATCGCCTTCAGTTGCTCGTCATTGAGGTCCGCGTTATCCGCGTGACGCTCGATGCTGGTATCTTTGGCAGTGGCCAGCACCTCATGGGCTGACAGACCTTCCCAGTCCTCGGCCGGCTCGTGGCAGTCGAGGCAGAGATCGGCATCGCCCGCCAGGGCAGGCGCCGCAACACCCAAAGCGGCTGTGATGGCAACAACGGCCAACAGGTTGTTTTTCATGATGAATCCTTGCTGATTAATCAATCGTCGAGGCGATAATCATGTGCCATCCCCTGACAGCAGTCAATATGGTTCAGTGGCTTCCCGGGTGTATCGACGCCGGCTCCACGCTCCCCACGCTGTAGGCCAGCACGATACCCAGCAGGAAAGCCAGGGTTAAAATCAGCCTGTCGTGGCTGTGAAAGTGCACCTCCGGCAGCAGGTCGCTAAGGGCAATACAGATAAACGCACCAGCGGAGATGGCCAGGGCACCGGCCACCACCTGGCTGTGGTCATCCGCCAGCAGGTTTATCCCGAAGTAGAACAGCAGCGCACCCAGGGGACACATCAGGGCGAACAGCAGGTTGGTGGTGGCGCGGGCACCCTTACTCCAGCCACCCACAGCCATGATGGTGCTGATAGACATGGCATCCAGGGGTTTGTGCAGCAGGATGGCCAGGAACACCCCTACTCCCATTAGTCCGCTACCGCTTGGGAGAGCGGCTCCACCCTGCATTACAGCGCCCAGGGCCACCCCGTCTATCAGGGTGTGCAGGCCCAGGCCCAGGGCAATTCCCACCCAACTCGTGCGGTGGTCCAGAGTATCGTGTGCCGGGTGATGATGATCGTGGTGCCCGTCCTCCTCGTGACTGAAATCGTGCTGGTGGAAATGAAACAGACGCAGCAGTAACAGCATGGCGATGAGGCCGATCATCAGCCACCAAACGGTGAAATCCATGGCGCCAGGCCCCTCGGACAGGGCCACACTGTGGGGCAGCAGGTGGTAGAAGGCGACGCTGAGCATGAAGCCGGAGACAAAGCTCATCACAATCTGGGTGCGCGTATGAGTCATTTTCACCCAGTTGGGCAGCAACCCGCCCAGCAGGGAAATCCCCGCAATGGCGATACAGTATGTGAAGAGCAGTAACGTAGGTGACGCCGTCATGTCTGATTCTTGTTGTTACAGGCTGAACCACCGATTATCCCATAGACTGTAGGGGATATAACAGCCGAGGGATCTTCAGGCCAGGGCCGCGCAGATAAAAAACAGGCCGAACAACAGCGCCAGGGACAGCCAAAGGCGCGTCATGGTGGGGGATAGTGCGCCGAACCAGCCCGCCATACGCCGCAGGGGGGGTGCCGGGATCGCCACCAGGCCCAGGCCTCCGAGCACGAATAACCAGCCGAAAAGTTCCACTGCCGCAGACCAGGCCACGGAGTCTGCCGAGGCGAGCAGCGCCGCCCCCAGCAACAGGCGCAGCAGGGCCGCGGCGTAACGCCAGCGAGTGCCGAATACCCGATCCAGCAGCCCTGCCATTTGCGCCGGTTGCAACATCAGGTAGAGGCTGACCCCTGTGACCAACACACCCACCAGCAGCACCAGTGACGGCATAGGACGATCTCCGTGAATCCCCGGGGAACGGTAACGCATCCGCCCCCTGTTGCCCAGCGCGCCACCGGCAGAATTTGTCAGTGGCGGCGCGCTAAAAAGACATTGACAGCCAGACTAATGACTATTAGTTTGTTGCCCTCGGTCAGGAGAAATACCTATGTCTATCTACGAATCCATCGAATCCAACGACTCACGCCGCCATCTGCAGCTGCGCAGCCCGGTCACCCTGGAACCCACCGGGGAACTGATCTGCGCCAACGCGGAGGACGTCGCTGCAGCTATTGACAAGGCGCGCGCAGCGCAACCCGCCTGGGCGGCCACCAGCATGAAAGAGCGCGCCGCGATCGTCGAGCGCGCCCTGAAAATCGTGCTGGAGCGCCAGGACGAGATCATTGACATGGTGGTGGCCGAAACGGGCAAGGCGCGTACCGACGCCATGAGCATGGAAGTATTCTCGGTGGCCGACCAGTTGTGCTACTACGCCAAGAATGCCGAGAAATTCCTCAAGCCGCGCAAGCGCAAGGTACACGGCATTCTGGGCCTGATGAAGCAGTTGCGCATCGTGTACAAGCCCCTGGGGGTTATTGGGCTCATCACCCCCTGGAATGGCCCCTTCGTGCTGGTAATGAACCAGGCGGCGCAGGCAATACTGGCCGGCAACACGGTGGTGGCCAAGGGCTCGGAGGTCACCCCCTACTCCGCCAGGCTGGCCGGGGATATTTTCCGCCAGGCGGGATTGCCGGACGGTGTGCTGCAGGTGCTGCTGGGTGACGGGGAAACCGGCGCCGCCATCGTGCGCGGCGGGGTCGATAAGGTGTCATTCACCGGCAGCGTTGCCACCGGGCGCAAGGTCGCCGAGGCCTGCGCCAGCCGGCTGATCCCCTGCACCCTGGAGCTGGGTGGCAACGACGCCATGATCGTCTGCGCCGATGCGGACCTGGATCGGGCCTCAGACGGCGCCTGGGTGGGCTCCTGTATGAATACCGGCCACTACTGCTGTGGCACCGAGCGTATTTATGTGGTGAAGGAGGTCTACGACGAGTTCCTGCGCCTGGTGCTGGAGAAGGGCAGGAACCTGCGCCAGGGCCAGCAGCACGGCTGGGAGGAGGACATCGGCGCCGTGTTCTGGGACCGCCAGATGAGCATCATCGAGGCCCACGTGGAGGACGCCCGGGCCAAGGGCGCCAACATCCACATGGGCGGGCGCCGCAACCCGGATCTGCCAGGGCTGTACTACGAACCCACGGTGATTACCGAGGTTGATAACAGCATGGACATCATGGTGCTGGAAACCTTCGGCCCGGTTCTGTGCATCCAGAAAGTCGACAGCGAGGAGGAGGCCCTGGCCCTGGCCAACGACTCCGAATTCGGCCTCAACGGCAACGTGTGGACCCAGGACAAGGAAAAGGGCTACCGCCTGGCGACCGCCATCGACACCGGCGCCTGCAGCGTCAACGACATGGCCGTGAGCTACGGTATCCCCGCCGCGCCCTTCGGCGGCAAGAAGAACTCCGGCCTGGGGCAGGTGAACGGCAAAAAGGGCATGCGCGGCTACTGCCACGAGATGCCGATCGTCATCGACCGTTTCGGCGGCAAGATGCAGAACGGCTATCCCTACAGTGCCAAGAGTGCAGAGGGGATGAAGAAGTTGATGGATTTCCTGTGGGTGAAGACGCCCATCGGGCGGTGGTTGAGTTAAACCAACACCAGGTTATCCCGGTGTATCAACTCCTCATCGAACTCATAACCCAGGATGGACTCGATCTCGCTGGACGCTGACCCCATGATCCGCCGGGTATCCTCGGCGCTGTAATTAACCAGCCCCCGGGCCACCTCCCGGCCGTCGGGGTCGCGGCACGACACCATGTCGCCGCGGTTGAAACCGCCGTGCACCCCGCGCACACCCACCGGCAGCAGGCTGCGACCGGATTCGCGCAGCACCCGCACCGCCCCCGCATCCAGCTCCACGCTGCCCTGTATCTGTACCATGCTGGCCAGCCACTGCTTGCGCGCGTTCTGCGGTTGTTTGCCGGTGCGCAACCAGGTGCCCACGTCCTCGCCGCCGGTCACACTGGCAATCACCTTGTCCCTGCGCCCGGAGGCAATGACCGTCTCGGTACCAGAACGCGCCGCCAGGCGTGCCGCCCGCAGCTTGGTGACCATGCCCCCGCGCCCCAGGGAGCCGCCCTCTCCCGCCATGCCGTCCAGACTGGCGTCGTTGACGTCGCAGTTGCGCACCAGTTCAGCATCCGGGTTATAGCGGGGGTCCTCCCGGTACAGGCCCTGCTGGTCTGTCAACAGCAGCAGGGCGTCGGCGTCGATCAGGTTGGCCACCAGTGCCGCCAGCGTGTCGTTGTCACCGAAGCGGATCTCGTCGGTCACCACCGTGTCATTCTCATTCACCACCGGCACCACCCCCAGGCGCAACAGGGTGTGCAGGGTACCGCGGGCGTTGAGGTACCGGTCCCTGGCGCTGATGTCGTCGTGCCCCAGCAATACCTGGGCAGTGGCGATGTCATAGCGCTTGAAGGCGCTCTCGTAGCTTTGTACCAGTACCGACTGGCCCACCGCCGCAGCCGCCTGCAGGTCGTGCACCAGGTGCGGGCGGTCGTTCCAGCCCAGGCGCACGAGACCCGCGGCCACCGCGCCGCTGGACACCAGCACCACCTCGCAACCCTGCTCGCGCAACAGCACCAACTGGGCCACCAGGCGGGCGATCATATCCTCGTCCAGCCCGCGGCCGTCGTCGGTCAGCAGGGCGCTGCCGACCTTTACCACCCAGCGCCGTGAGCGGGCTATTTCATCGCGTTCTGCCATCAGGGCACGTACTCCACCTCGACGTCGTAATCATCGTCGTCGAAGTCGTCCTCGTCATCATCCTCTACTGCCAGGTGGCGCCCCCTGCGCAACTCCGCAATGCGCTCCCTGGCCTCCGCCTGCATGCGGTCCTGCAGTTCCCGCTCGGCCTGCGCCAGTTCCGGGTCCGCCGCCTCCCGCTCCCGGCATTCTTCCAGATAGTTCATCAGGTCGCCACACAGGGCGTCGGTGCCCTCGCCTTTAATGGCGGAAATGCTGTAGACGGGGCCCTCCCAGTCCAGCACGTCCAGCAGCGCCGTCCGGCGCTGCTCGAAAGTCTCCGCGTCCACCAGGTCGCGTTTATTGAGCACCAACCAGCGCTCGCGCTCCGCCAGGGTGGGGCTGAAACGCTCCAGCTCCCTTATGATAGACAGGGCAGCATCGGCGGGCTCGACGCCATCGTAAGGTGCCATATCCACCAGGTGCAGCAGGATGCGATTGCGCGTCAGGTGCTTGAGAAAACGAATCCCCAGGCCGGCTCCCTCGGACGCCCCCTCGATCAGACCCGGAATGTCCGCCACCACGAAACTTCGGTGGGCCTCGACCTTCACCACCCCGAGGTTGGGCACCAGGGTGGTAAAGGGGTAGTCCGCCACTTTCGGCTTTGCTGAAGATACGGCGCGGATAAACGTCGACTTGCCGGCATTGGGCAGTCCCAGCAGGCCCACGTCGGCCAGCACCTTGAGCTCCAGCTTCAACGAACGCTGCTCGCCCTCGGTACCGGGAGAAGTCTGGCGCGGTGCGCGGTTGGTACTGGACTTGAAGCGGGTGTTGCCCAATCCATGATAACCGCCCTTGGCCACCACCAGCTGCTGTCCGGGGGCGGACAGGTCACCCAGTATTTCACCGATGTCCTCGTCGATAATGGTGGTACCCACGGGTACTTTCAGCACCAGGTCCTCGCCGCTCTTACCGGTGCAATTGCGCCCCCGCCCGGGCTCACCGCTCTCGGCCTTGTAACTGCGCACGAAGCGGTAGTCCACCATGGTATTCAGGTTCTCGTCGGCCTCCATGATAACGTCGCCGCCATCACCCCCGTCACCCCCGTCGGGGCCACCTTTGGCAACATACTTCTCCCGCCGGAAACTCAGGCAGCCATTACCACCCTTCCCAGCGAAAACCTTGATACTTGCTTCGTCTACAAATTTCATAACTAATGGAGTATATAAAAAAAAGCCCCGTCAGATGACGAGGCTTACGGGTTCCTGGCGTTTAGCCGCGACTCAGGCGCTCACCACCTGTACGAACTTGCGGTTCTTCGGACCCTTGGTCACGAACTCCACCTTGCCGTCCGCAGTGGCGAACAGCGTGTGGTCCTTGCCGATGCCGACATTCTCACCCGCGTGGAAGCGCGTGCCGCGCTGACGCACGATGATGTTGCCAGCCACTACCGATTCGCCACCGTAGCACTTGACGCCCAGGCGTTTGCTTTCCGAATCGCGTCCGTTGCGGGTACTACCGCCAGCTTTCTTGTGTGCCATGCTTCAAGCCCTCCTGTTACGCCGAAATACCGGTGATCTTCACCTCGGTGAACCACTGGCGGTGGCCAGTTTCCTTCCGATAGTGCTTGCGGCGGTTAAATTTAACGATTTTTACCTTCTTGTGACGGCCGTGGGAAACCACCTCGGCGGTTACCTTGCCACCCTCGACTACCGGGGTACCGATCTTCAGGTCGTCACCACCGCCGACCATCAGCACCCTGTCGAACTCGACAGTGTCGCCGGTCGCGGCTTCGATTTTTTCCAGCTTGAGGGTCTCGCCCTCAATAACGCGGTGCTGTTTGCCACCGGCTTCGATTACTGCGTACATATGCACTCCGTTCAGTTAGCCTGCTCGCATTTGGGAAAAACCCTTATAAATCAAGGGGGCAGAGCCAGGCACTAACAGTTGAAAAATTCTGTTGACCGCCGCGATCCACACGCAGCAGGGGTCAGAGGGCGGCGATTTTACGCAAAACCGGCCTCCCGGGCAAGGGTTATTTTTTTATAAAAACAAGGGCTTATGCTCATTGCGGGCGGGTCGATACGGGTCTCTTGACAGCTTACCGACGGCACCATAGCATGCGCGGGCACTCTCCAACGCTTTCTTTACATGCAACAGATCCGGGCCATCGTCGACGCCGAGTTCGACCAGGTCAACCAGCTCATTGTGGACCAACTCCACTCCGACGTGCCCATGGTGGAAAACGTGGGGCACTACATCGTCGATGCCGGCGGCAAGCGCCTGCGCCCGCTGTTGGTACTGCTGTCCGCGGCTGCCCTGGGAGAATGCGCAGAGCCCCATATCAAGTTCGCCGCCGTGGTGGAGTTTATACATACCGCCACCCTGTTGCACGACGACGTGGTGGACATTTCCACCCTGCGCCGGGGACGCCCCACAGCCAACGCCGAGTTCGGCAATGCACCCTCGGTACTGGTGGGCGACTTTCTCTATACCCGGGCCTTCCAGCTGATGGTGCAGTTGGAGGATATGGAGATACTGCGCCACATGGCGGATACCACCAACACCATCGCCGAGGGGGAGGTGCTGCAGCTGACCCGCGCCGGCGACCCGGACACCAGCGAGGAGCAGTACCTGGACGTAATTACCCGCAAGACCGCCGTCCTGTTCGCCGCGGGCTGTTACGGCGCCGCCACCCTCAGCGGTGAGGGCGAGGATACCCGGCGGACCCTGCAGGAATTCGGCCTCAACCTGGGCATCGCCTTCCAGATGATCGACGACGTACTCGACTACGAGGGCGACCCCGCCACCATGGGCAAGAATGTCGGGGATGACCTCACCGAAGGCAAGCCCACGCTGCCCCTGATACATGTCCTGAGCGAAGGGACCGCCGAAGAGCAGTCCCTGGTGCGCCACGCCATCAGCGAAAAAACCGCGGAAAATATCGAGCAGGTGGTGGCCGCGGTGCAGCGCTGCGGCTCCCTGGACTACACCCGCGAACGGGCCCGGCGCTATCACGACCGGGCGCTGGAATGCCTGGCGCTGCTGCCATCGGGGGCGGCGCGCACCACCATGGAACAGATCACCGACCTGTCGATCAACCGCGATCACTGAAAACTTCCCTCCCACACCGGCACTGCGATTGCGCCGCTAATCTGCAATTCCTATACTCGGGGCCTGTTTCTCCCCTTACAGGGTATTCTCATGGCTTCGCGCACACCTCTCACCGGCCTTGCGGCCCACGCTGAACTGCAGGGCATGGCCCGGACACTCCGGGGTGCCTCCATCGAGCAACTGTTCGCAGATGACCCGGGCAGGGCAGGCGAATTCACCCTGGAGGCCGCCGGGCTGCAGCTTGATTACTCCAAGCACCTGCTCGACCGGGAGGCCCAGGCGGCCCTGGTGGCACTGGCCGACGAGGCCGGGCTGGGAGAACGCATTCCCGCCCTGCTGGACGGGGCCGACATCAACAACACCGAAAACCGCCCTGCCCTGCACAGCCTGCTGCGCGCGTCCAGCGGTGGCGAACTCGCCGATAAATTCGAAGAGGTGGTGGCGGCCCGGGCCCGGATGCGTGACTACGCCGAACGGCTGAATCGGGGGGAGTTGCAAGGTTACAGTGGAGAGACCATCACCGACGTGGTCAACATCGGTATCGGCGGTTCGGACCTGGGCCCGCGGCTGGTCACCGAGGCCCTGCGGCCCTATCACGGCAGCGTGAACTGTCACTATGTGGCCAACGTAGACCCCGCCGACCTGCAGGACACCCTGCAGGCACTCGACCCGCGCAGCACCCTGTTCATTGTCTGCTCCAAATCCTTCCGCACCGAGGAAACCCTCACCAACAGTCTCGCGGCACGGGACTGGATGTTGGAAGCCGGCGCAACAGAGGCCGACCTGGCCCTGCACTTCCTGGCCATCACCACCAACCTGGAGGCTGCCACCGACTTCGGCATCGCCACGGAAAACTGCCTGCCCATGTGGGACTGGGTGGGGGGGCGCTACTCGGTGTGGTCGGCGGTGGGGCTGAGCTGCGCCATCGCGGTGGGCTGGGAACGCTTCGAGCAGTTCCTCGCCGGGGCCGAGGCCATGGACAGGCACTTCCGTGAAGCCCCCCTGGGGGCGAACATGCCGGTCCTGCTGAGCCTGCTGGAAGTGTGGTACGGCAATTTCCTGGGCGCCGGTAACCACGTGGTGCTGCCCTACGACAACAGCCTGCAGCGGCTGCCGGATTTCCTGCAGCAGCTCACCATGGAGAGCAACGGCAAGCGGGTGAGCGAAGACGGCCAGGCGCTGGACTACAGCACCGGACCGGTCCTGTGGGGTTCCGCGGGGACCATGGGACAGCACTCCTTCCACCAGTTACTGCACCAGGGCACCCTGCTGTGTCCGGCGGATTTTATCCTGCCCCTCACCAGCCATACCGGCATCACCGGGTCGCATCGCCGACTGGTGGCGAACTGCCTGGCCCAGAGCCGCACGCTGATGGTGGGCCGCTCCCGCGAGGCGGCCCGGGAAGCCCTGCTGGCGCGCGGACTGCCCGAGGGCGAGGCCGAGCGCCTGGCGCCCCATCTTGCCATGCCGGGCAACCGTCCCAGCAGCGTCATTACCATGCAGGCCCTGACCCCCGCCACCCTGGGCGCCCTGCTGGCCCTGTACGAGCATCGCACCTTCTGCAGCGGTCAGTTATGGGGTATCAATCCCTTTGACCAGTGGGGGGTGGAACTGGGCAAGGAAATCGGTGCGGAGATCCTGGGGCGTTTGTCAGGTGATGTCGGGGAAGGGAAAATGGATCCGGCCACTGAGCGTTTGATGGGGGTTTGGGAGCAAGCGCAGGGGTGAGATGGTACGACCGGTAAATAATGGTGCGCGGTTTTTACAATGATGCGGGTGTTTAAAAATGGTGCGCACTGCGCAGGGCCTGCCCCGCTTTATCGGGTACCATCGGCCTTTGAATTACGCATCAATGAGGGCAAGCAGCTCTTCTGTCTTAATCTCCATCAATCCCCGATCACCCCGACTCTCCACATTCAAGCGCACCACTGGCTCGGTGTTCGACATCCGCAGGTTAAAGCGCCAGGCGCCCATGTCCATGCTGAGGCCGTCCACGTCCTCGACCAGCGTGGCCTGGTCCTGGTAGCACTGCGCCACCCGGGACAACACCGCGTCGGCGTTTTCCACAGAGCGATTGATCTCACCGCTGCAGGGGTAGGTCGCCATGCGCTCTGACACCAGCGTGGACAGGCTCTGGCCGCGATCACACAGCATCGCGGTGACCAGCAGCCAGGGAATCATGCCGCTGTCACAATAGGCAAAATCACGGAAATAGTGGTGAGCGCTCATCTCCCCGCCATAGATGGCATTCTCTGAACGCATGCGCTCCTTGATAAAGGCGTGGCCGCACTTGGTCTGCACCGGCTCGCCGCCCAGTGCCTGGACGATATCCACCGTATTCCAGGTGAGTCGCGGGTCGTGCACTATCCGCGTCCCGGGCTCCCGCTTCAGGAACGCCTCGGCCAGCAGACCCACCAGGTAGTAGCCCTCGATAAACTCGCCGCGCTCGTCGTAGAAAAAACAGCGGTCGAAGTCCCCGTCCCAGCCCAGGCCCAGGTCGGCCCCGTGCCGGCGCACCGCTTCGATTGCCGCACTGCGGTTTTCCGGCAGCAGGGGGTTGGGCACGCCATTGGGGAAATTACCATCAGGCTCGTGGTGCAGCTTAATGAACTCGAAGGGCAGGTGCGGTTCGAGCAGGTCGATCACCCGGCCGGCTCCGCCATTACCCGAATCCACCACGATCTTCAGCGGTTTCAGGCCGCTCACGTCCACGTAGGACAGCAGGTGCTGAACGTAGGCGTCGTCACTATCCAGCGGGTAGTATTCCCCCGGCTGCTGCGCCGGCGTGAATTCATTTTGCTCCGCCAGGCGGCGGATAGTACAAATTTCATGCCGTTGTAATCCTTGGGATTGTGACTGGCGGTTACCGCAATCCCGCCATCCATACCGGCATGGGAGGTGGCAAAGTAGATTTCCTCGGTGCCACACAGGCCAATATCGTAAACGTCCACACCCTGCTGCCTCAGTCCCTCGCTGAGGGCGGCCTTGATAGCCTGGCTGCTGAGGCGGATATCGTGGCCGACCACCACCTGGCGCGGCTTGATCACCTCTGCGTAGGCGCGCCCGATACGCCGGGCAATGTCCTCGTTCAGCTGGTCCGGGACACGACCGCGTACGTCATAGGCCTTGAAACATGTGATCTCCTGCACGGTGATGCCCCCTACTTGTCTGTGTAATGGTGTTCGTAGACGTAGTTGGTCGCCTCGACGAAGCCGGGCACACTGCCGCAATCAAAGCGCCGGCCCTTGAACTTATAGGCCATCACGCAACCTTGCCTGGCCTGGGTCTGAAGGGCATCAGTCAGCTGGATCTCGCCGTTGGCGCCCGGCTCGGTATCGGCAATGATATCGAAAATATCCGGGGTGAGAATGTAACGGCCGATAATCGCCAGGTTGGAGGGGGCATCCTCCGGCGCCGGCTTCTCCACCATCTCATCAACCCGGTAGATGCCTTCCTTGAGGCTCTCGCCGGATATCAC
>JAACFI010000492.1 GCA_009937575.1 Haliea sp. | reverse complement strand
GGCGTAAGAGATTATGTCCGGCGGGAATCGATGACGTTTATATACATTCATCCGGCGATTCTACCAATTTCACCCAGTTTATTTGGCAATACCGCCTGAATTACGATTTCGCCAGGGACAAGCACCTGGCCGGACCTGGATGAGTCGGCGGAGTTCCGGAATGTGGGGGTGTATTTGGGGGAGAGAAAATCTCCCCCTTAATAATTTTCCATCGCCGATCTAGGCGCCCCCCGGGGTCGGCGTATTCTTGAGTGCGTTGATAAGTTGCGGTGACACGTTCCCACTGAGTGGGCGCCCGTGATCAACCTCGAAGGCAAGAATCGCGTTACGCGTTCCGTTGCCATAGACGCCGTCTACGGCAACCGGATACCCCAGCCGTTTAAGTTCAGCCTGCGCCATCTGCACCAGCATGGGATTGGCGTTGTCGCCGCCCGTTACAGTCTGGCCGGCGCTTGTACCTGCAGTCGTGCTCGGACTCGTGGTGCTTCCGTTCCCATAGACCGTGTCCTCGGCCGAATCCACCGTTTCGTCGATCTTCTTGTCCATTTTCTGGTCTGCCTTGGCTTCCTGCTCGTCCAGGATTTCTTCAGCCTTCTTCTTCCACTTGTCGAGCCACGAATCAGCTGATACCTGGGGTACCAGAAAGACCAATAGCACTGAAAAAGTGATCAGAGAGTTCTTCATGGGATGTCACTCACTCTACTTGGAATTCCAACCTGGCTTGCTAAACTCGGTGGCTTGAAGCCTGGCGGGACGTCCACCAAATTCATGTGAATACGGAAAATATAGAACCTGAGCGAGTCCCGTGTTAGATATTTTAGTTATTAATCAAGGTTTTAAAATGACCTATGGTAATAGATTGGCTGAAAGTGGGCAGGCTGAAAGCGGCGTTCTGGATTTTACGTATGTTTCTGGGAAGCGACTAGAATAACGACTATTGCACCGGGGGAAACTCATGCCCTTCCTTCCAATCCCAACTGCATTGCTGTTTGTACTGTTTCACACTGCGGTCGCAGCCTACGATCCGCTGATCGCAGACCCCGCCACACCGGACCCTGACCATCCGCCCCGGGCGGCCGGCATCACGATCACTAACAACGGCCAGCGAATGTCCGGCATCTTATACACGGCGAACGGGCCGGGACCACACCCCACAGTAGTATTACTCCATGGAATACCAGGAAACGAAAGAAACCTTGATATCGCGCAAGCAGTGCGTCGCGCGGGCTTCAACGTACTTTTTTTCCATTACCGAGGCTCATGGGGCAGTGAAGGTAATTACGCTTTACTTCAGTTGGCGGACGACGCGGGCGCTGTGCTTAGCTGGCTTCGTGCACCCCGAAACGCATCGCGGCACCGTGTAGATGTAAAACGCCTTTCCACCCTGGGACATTCCATGGGCGGCTTTGCCTCGTTGGCGATCGGTGCCCGCGACCCGGAGCTGACCTGTGTAGGCGCCATGTCACCGGCAAACCTCGGCGTCATGGCAGCCGGCATCGCATCGGGAGATCCCGCGATGCTGTCCTTCCTGAGGGCCGCAGACAGGATGTTCATGTTGGCGGGGTTCGACGGCTCAACCATGCGCCGGGAACTGGGTAGTGTTGATCCCACGCTGATCGATACGTCTACGTTTGGTCCGGGCCTGCGAGGCAAGTCAGTATTCCTGGTGGTCGGCCGTGAAGATGTGGTCATACCACCGCAGCTACATTTCGATCCTGTAGCGGCAGCGTATGCAAAAGTTCCCGGGCTTGTGCTCGAGGAGCACCGTATCCGCGGTGATCACTCGTTCTCAAGCAGTCGGATACAGCTTACTCGCCTGGTCTTGGACTGGCTGCAGCGGGATTGCCGCTGACGCCACCGGTTCCTCGACTATTTGACTGCAAAATCGGGTTGAATAACTCGCAAACTGAGCTATAAAAAAATAGGGTTAGTGTATTCGCCTTTTTGAATTATTGCTCCGCAATACGCAAAACAGATACGACAGAATTTGCTAATCACCTACTGACATACAACCGGTTCTAAGCGAGAGAGAAGGTATACCTCATGGCTTCACTATTCGACTTCATGTCCCAATATATATTTCACGTAATTTACATACTGGCGGCGATAGAGGTGTATTTGACTGCCTCAGTGTATTTCATGATTCGTCGACAGGGCACTCGTCTCAGCGATGCGACCGAAAACCTGATCAAGGGCTTCCACGACGCGCCGGATGTAGACTCGAGTCTGAAACTGAATGAAAAGGTCGAGTCGTCCCTGCGGTTCATCACCAACAAGATACAGGTTGATCCAGCGGCGAAGGAGGTCATCCGCGCAAACGCCGGGAAGCTGACAGAACGGTCAGCAGACAATCGCTACTTCGGGATCGAGATCTCCGCGAGCATCATGTCCACGCTGGTGCAGGTCTTTCCCTTGCTGGGCATCCTGGGAACGATCCTGGCGATCGCCGGTACCACTGTGGGTACCGAAGCCATCGATCCCACCAAACTCACAACCGCGTTCGTGCTCGCGATGAATACGACTATTCTCGGAATAGGGTTCTCCATCCTGTTCATGGTTGTCGAGAGCATTATGTACCCGCAGATCGAGCGAATTATTATCGACAGCAAAAACTACAAGGACGTGGTGACATCGGTCTATTTGCAGTAAGCCCCGCATTACGTCGATCCTCGACTACGGATTACCTAGATGCTTACCCGGAAAAGGCCAGTCGTCCAACTTACGTCACTGCTGGACCTGCTGTTTATCATGATTTTTATCGCGCTTACTGCGCCTCCGGTGCCGCCGGATCCACCGCCGCCACCGATTTCAGAAGTGATTATGGAAGAGCCGCCCGTGGAAGACCCTCCGGTAGAAGTACCTCCCGTGGAAGAACCGGTGGAGCAGGTCGCCGAGGAAATTGAAAAAATCGAGGCGGAAAACGCGCG
>JAACFI010000491.1 GCA_009937575.1 Haliea sp. | reverse complement strand
GGCAGGTTCTGAATAGAGGTTTACTCATGATCCGCCCTCCGTCACGTAGATCTTGCCGAGCATCGTATGGTGGCCGATGCCGCAGAACTCATTACAAATGATCGTCTGTTCACCCGATGTGTCTGGCGTGATGGTCAGGACCATCTCGTAGCCGGGCAAAATCTGTGTATTGATATTGACGGGCTGCAGCGAAAAGCCGTGCTGCCAGTCCAGCGAGGAGATATGCAGGCGGTAGGTCTGCCCTTTCTCCAGTTCAAGCAGTGGATACCACTGCCAGAGACGGCCGGCGAGGTAAACATCGGAACCGGGCGGTGGCTTGACCACCGGCAGGTTCAGGTCCGTCTCGGTCCGGATCGTGTACTGGTCGACCATGGCCTGGGTTTTTGCGAGAAACGCCTGTGGCGTGGTTTTGTATGCTTCGCTCGAGAGGTTCTGTTTTCCATAGATATGCCAGAACGGCATCATAAAAAACATTATCAGGGACCAGACCAGCGCGATGCTGATCCAGGTACCCTCAACCTTGTCCAGTGGTTGTCGCCACCAGACAGACTCGGCAGGAGGTTGTAAAGCACTCATAGGTGTTACCTCTACCTGTAATGGTTGTGTCTGATGGTTACTGGGCGATGGGGATGTTAACGATCTCCATGATCCCCCAGATGATGTAGAACACGGCCGGAAACACTATTCCGACGAATAACAGGATGAACGGATTGTCCAGGACCCGTTGCATGAACGGTATTTGGACCTGTTCCTCCCCAGCACTTGACTGCTCAGTCATGGCAACTCTTCCCCTTGCGTTGATTTAGATTAATCGTATGCGCTGCCAGGGTCGTTGAAACGACCAGCCTCATATACGATATCCCCAATGCCGCGCTCCCAGACTAGACCTAAGTCGTGACCCGCTACACTTCGGAAAATACGTACTTCCCCCAAGGAAACTCGATGCTTGTCGCCCGCTCAAAATCGGTTAAGCTGCGCATCTCATGAAAAATAGACCGAAAACAGCGCTCATTTCGGTGCCCCTCCTGTTGTTTCTCGCGTCCTGCAGCCAGGACGACGGAGGAAAAGCGGCATCCGCACAGGGCAAATACTCCCGGATCACGAATTCTGAAGAAGTCTGTATCCAGGACAGTGAAACCGGCCTTGTCTGGGCCACCAAGACCGATCGTGGCGGCCTGCACGACTTTCGCAACACCTACTCCTGGTGGGATCCCAATGAAGCTAACGGCGAACTTGATTATCGAGGCACGGAAAATGCCGGGAAATGTGCCGGTAGCAGCTGTGATACCTGGAACTATGTCATTGCGGTCAACCAGGCCGGCTATTGTGGTTACACGGACTGGCGCATGCCGTCCAAGGACGAGTTGTTCTCGATCAGCGAACTGCAGCGTGCCGACAATCCGCCAACAATCGATATAACTTTTTTCCCGCATTCACAAGCCGCCGAGTACTGGTCGCGGAACGACTACAGCTTCCAGTGGGACGCAGCCTGGGCCTGGAATTTCCAGTTCGGGCACGATCGTGTCGACTGGAAGAAAGCACCAAAATTCGTGCGTCTCGTGCGCGGCTCGGGCCAGAATCTGCCTGAAGTCAAGGATTAGGGCCAGGCCTGATGCGTGCGCTCGCCATTGTCTCCCTCCTGTTCGTCCTGGCGCTGGTCTCCGTCAGTGCTTACCTGCGCCTCGATAATTCAGGCATCGGGTGTGCCGACTGGCCGGCCTGCTACGGATTGATCGGGGCGGCCGCGGTCGAGGCGCCCACGGTTGGCAGCACTTACGAACGCCTGGCACTCGAAGCGCAGGAGCCAATGTCCTGGGCCACGCCGGTACACCGCCTGGTCGCCAGCGTTCTGGGCTTGCTCATCGTTGCCATGACCCTTATCTCCTTGCGCCAGGGGCGTGACCGGCTGCTGTCTCTGATGCTGCTTGGACTGACCGTCTTTCTGGCGTGGCTGGGAATATACTCCGGCGGGCTGCATAACCCCGCTGTTGTGATGGGTAACCTGGTTGGCGGATTCACGATGCTCGGGCTGCTCGGGTGGATGGTCTTCCGGGAGGCCCGCCCCAGGGCGAACGCATCTCGGTCCGTGCGCCGCTGGGTAGTCGCGGCACTGATACTGCTATGCCTGCAGATCACGCTGGGCGGACTGACCAGCGCAAATTTCGCGGCGACAGCCTGCATGTCTGTGCCAGACTGCCATGGAACATGGCTGCCGGGCAGAGATCTGACGACGGCTTTCGACCTGACCCGGCAGCATGAAATAGGGCCTACCGGCCTTGCTATTGGCGGCGCGGAAAGGGCCGACATCCATAAGCTGCACAGGCTGGTCGCGGCCGCCACACTAGTTACTGCGTTGCTTGCCGGCGGCCTCGCGCTGGCCGGTCGTATGGGCATGACGGCGCTACTCGTTATCGCACTCGTTGCGCTCGAATTTTCCGTCGGCATTGCTGCAATCCTGGCGGATTTGCCCATCGGCATCGCCGTCGCCCATAACTGGCTGGCCGCCATCCTGCTACTTGGCCTGCTGCGTCTGTATGCGTTATGCAGGAATCGACAAGCGCTTTTATAGATGAATACAGATCTGCTTCAAGAATCACGGAATCGAACCGTTGCCTACTGGCTGTTGCTCTGCTGTGGCCTCGTGTTTGTCATGGTTGTTTTGGGCGGGGTCACACGGCTAACGGGCTCGGGCCTGTCCATGGTCGACTGGCGTCCCCTGATGGGCATCCTGCCGCCTATCGGCGATGCCGAATGGCAGCGTGTGTTCGAGATGTATCAGCAAAGCCCTGAGTTCCAGAAAGTGAACTCGGACTTCGGCGTCAACGAATTCAAGGGCATTTTCTGGCTCGAGTACCTGCATCGCCTGCTCGGACGCCTGATCGGCCTCGTCTTTTTCGTACCCTTCGTCTTCTTCTTCGCCCGCGGCTA
>JAACFI010000490.1 GCA_009937575.1 Haliea sp. | reverse complement strand
AGCCCTCCGTTATCGCTCATAAACCAGACCAGGGTATTTTCCAGCATACCCTGCTCATCCAGTGTCGCCAGCAACTGACCTATTGCGGCATCCAACTCGCTGACCATGGCTGCGTGGACGCGCCGATTCGGGTCATTAATGTGTGCGTATTGCGCGATGGTTTCCTCAGGGGCCTCGTTGGGAAGGTGCGGCGCGTTAAAAGCGGCGTAGAGAAACATCGGTTTTGACGGGTCGCGCTGCGCTATCAATCGGTCAATTTCAGCCGCCATAAGATGCGTGCTGTAACCTTCCTCGCGCAGGGTTTCACCATTTCTCTGCCAGTCCAGGCCGCCGCCATGCACATGATCCCAAAAGCCGATGCCACCAGTTAAATGGCCATAGAAATGATCAAAGCCCCGGGAAGTGGGGCGATAAGCTGGCTCGCGAAAACCGAGATGCCATTTCCCCACCAGAAAGGTCTGATAGCCGGCATCACGAAAATATTCCGGCATCAGCTTTTCCGTCAGGGGTAATCCGGTCGGGTTCAGCTTGGACAAAGGAGAATAAGCAGCGCTGCCCGGGTTGGGCTGCACGCAGGTTGTGCATAAAAGCGATCGAGCTCAAGGCCTTCTGCCGCCAACCTGTCTATGTGCGGGGTACTTATCTCGCTGCCATGGTAGCCGACATCGTTCCAGCCCATATCGTCTGCGAGAATGATGACGATATTGGGCGCATTTTCCGCTGCATGCGTGAGCGTGGAAGCGAACAAGCCACATAATGACAAAATAAGCGTAGCTAATAAACGTGCAGGCATATCGTTCATATTCCTATCGTCATCCACTTTCATGGCTCACTTACCAGAATCGCCAGGTAGCGTTGATGAAGATCTGGCGTGGCGCATCGACGTTACCGAAATACACTCCAGGAGACTGGAACGTGGCGTCGCCAAAGCTGGAGGTGGTCTTATCGGTCAGGTTTCTTCCCACCAGCGCCAACTCCCATCGATCATCGGCACTCGCCAGTGACAGGCGTGCATTCCATTTCACATTAGAATCCTGGCTGAGGGGGTCAGCGTAGGTAAGACTCTGGCCAAAATCATCGACATACAAGGCATCCACGCGCATACCCAATACTGTATTTTCGGTAAAGCCAGCGGAATAATCGATGTAGAGATTGCCTGACCACTCCGGGGAAAACGGCAAGGTCTCACCCTTGGCGTTACGCGAAGAGCCCGGCCCTTCTCCAACACAGTCATCCTGGCGATAGATGGAATTGGCGCAGGGCGCACCGGGGAAGTCGTCAAAGGTACTGTCCAGGTAGGCGAGGGCGCCGCCAAGGGTAATAGCCTCGTTCAAGAGATAGATGGCATCGATTTCCAGACCCTTTGATGTTGCTTCTGCGGCATTGCCAATAAAAAAGCCACCGCTATTACCGTCCAGTGCACTGACCTGCAAGTCATCAAATTCAGTGTAGAACGCGGCGACATTGACGCGTAATCGATTGTCGAGGAACTCGCCTTTGGCGCCGACTTCATAACCGGTTGCCTCCTCGGGTTCGAATTCAATGCGGTTCGGATCACCACTCAGATCACCCGCGTTGTAGCCCCCGGCTTTGGTCGCTTTGGTGGCTGCCGCATAAACCATGAGGTCGTTATTCACATCCCACTGAATATTCAGGCTGGGATCGACATTATCCTCCGAGCGATCATCTGAATACGTGTAATCCCTGGCATTAAACTGTATGTCATACAACGCAAGACCGACGGGATTAAGGGGATCGGTAGTACCCAACTCGTAAAGCACGTGCTTGTGATCGCCTTGTTTTTCCTCATGGGAATAACGCAGCCCCAGGCTGGTGCGCAATACATCGCTGATATTCCAGGTCAGTTGTCCGAACACAGAGATAGATTCGGTGTCCTCGTCATACTGCTTCAAACTGGAGGCGCCCACTAATGCAGTTGGCAGTGGCGGCGCCGGGGCCGGCAGCGTGGGGCCAAACAGTTCGGTGAATTCGAGATCGGTGTATCTGGCAGGGAACTCAAGAGTCCGGTCCATATAGAACAGCCCCACGATATATTCGAACTGTTCACCCACGGGTGAGGTCAGACGAATTTCCTGTGTAAATTGATCGAATTCCTCTTTGCCATGCTGGTTGATAATGGTCAGTGGCGAAAAACTCTGGTCCGAAAATGTATCCACATCGTAGGTCGAGTAACCACTAAGCGAGGTCAGCGTATGATCCCCCAGCTCCCAGTCGACCTGTAAGGTAAAGGCATCCGAGTCCACATCTGTGGAGTAGCCATCGGGCTCATCGGTCAAACTGGCACCGGCCGATTGCAATTGATCTTCTATGAGGCCAACGTCGGGGTCGGCCGCCTGGTACAGCGACAGCCAGGTCGGGTTACCAGGCATGAAAGGATTGGTGGAACCGGGGACAATGTGTTTGATACCCATTTCGGATCCGTCTTTTTCGTATTCACCGTGATCATATTTGAAGTAGACTTCAACAGTATCGGAAGCCTCCCATAACAGGCTTGCCCGGTATCCGCCCATTTCCACTTCCGGCTGGTCATCGTCGTTCAGCAAGGTGTTGTCAATCCAGCCTCCCTCCTCGATGTAGCTGGCGGCAAGACGCCCGGAAAGCCCCGGCATCAATTCACCATTAATCACTGCCTCCACAGAATAACCGTCGTTCTCGGCCTCGTAGGAGAGACCTATCTCCCCCTCAAACTCGGGCGAAGGCCTGGCGCTAGTGATACTGATGGCGCCGGCAATACTGTTCTTACCAAACAACACACCCTGGGGCCCCTTGAGCACCTCGATGCGCTCTACATCCAGGTAGGGCAGGCTGAACTGGTAACCACGGCCAGCGTAAATGCCATCGACGTACATGCCCACCGATTGCTCAAAGGCAGAGTTGCCCCCGCCGGTGCCCAAGCCCCGGATGCGCACGGTATTGATGCCCGGCGTGCCGCTTAAGCTGAGATTGGGAACCAGGGCTGCGACGTCTTCCAGATCGGCGATATTGTTTTGCTTCATCCAATCGCCACTCAGGGCCGAGACCGCTATGGGTACATCCTGCAGACTCTGGGCGCGCTTTTGGGCGGTCACGACTACCTCTTCCAGCGCCTGTGAAAACGCAACGCCCGGCATTGTCATGGCAACCGCCAGAACCAGTTTCTTATTGACTAAATTCGGCATAGGGGACTCCCTTCGAACGCAAGTTCGATGAATAGTTATGGTTTAAATTTATACAGTTAAGGGGATAGAAATCCGGATTGAATCAGATCAGGCCATCGTAGGAGCCTCCGTCTAACTGAACGTTCTGGCCCGATATATAGCTGGCTTGCTGGCTGCAAAGAAACGCGCAGGTATCGCCAAATTCTTTCGGTTGACCGAAGCGCCCGGCGGTGATTCGGGAGACCAGTTTTTCCCGCGCCTCCTCATAACTCACACCGGCAAGTTGCACGATGAGTTCCGCGTTATCCCGTTGGCG
>JAACFI010000125.1 GCA_009937575.1 Haliea sp. | reverse complement strand
CCCTCGGCGGCCACCGCATCGAAGCGCTCGCTGTAAACCAGATATTCCATGTTGAATTTTTTCGGTCCCATCAGGCGTGCACGTCCGGCAATCCGGATTTTGTCCGGGTATTCCAGGGGGAGTTTGAAGTTGCAGTGGGTGGTCGCCAGTATCGGCCCGAGGCCGGTTTCGGATTTTACTTTCCCGATCTCGATTTTGTCGAAGTAGGCGATCCGCGCATCCTCGAAGTAGCGAAAGTAAGTGGTGTTATTGACATGGCCGAAGGCGTCCATGTCGCCCCAGACGACGTCCTGGTACAGGACTACAGGGTAGTCACGCTCTAAATCGGTCATGATATTCGGGATGTCCTGTGATTGGCTTCTGGGATTATACCGGTTCGCAGAAGCTGGTGGCGTAATATCGCTCGAAACACAGGGTCTCCGACCAGTGATCGCCCGGCAGTCCAGCCTTGTGCAGCAGTTGCTCCAGGAATGCGTCCGCTACCGGAAGTTGCTCCCAGACCTTGGGCAGGAATGTGGCCCGGTGTCGCCCGTCACGCAATACCAGTCCATCGACTCCGGGGACCAGTTGCTCCAGTAACTGGTAGCGGTTGTCCACCGCCAGTGTCTCGCTGGGGGACAGGACCGAGATTTCTATCCGTGTCTGCGGCAGTTCCTCCGCTTCAAGAGGTGTAAACCTGGGGTCGCGGAAGGCGGCGCTGAAGGCGGCATCCGAGACAGCCACGGGGAGGGGATCGGTGGCGGCCATATTGCCGATGCAGCCCCGCAACTTCTGCTCGAGAGTCAGGGTGACGAAAACCCCGCGCTGCACCAGCAGCACCTCGGGTAATTCTTCCACGGAAACTCGCAGGCTGCTCGAATTGGCCAGCCCGTGCTGGATAGAGTCCCGGGCAATTGTCAGCAACTTCGCCTGTGAGTCAGAAGTGAGCTCAGTGGAGACTGAAGGCGCCATAGCCCACCACCCGGTTTCTGTCCCCCGCGGTATCGCCGGAATTGCACATGCCGACCAGTTCCATATCCAGGACCTGGCCCCACTGAGTGCGCATCAAGCCGTTGAGGGCGTGGGCGCCACAGGCCTCTTCACCCGCCAATGCGCTCTCCCGGGCCAGCAGCCGCTCGCAGGTCAGGGTGTCCAGGCGCTGTGCCTGTTCGTAGGTGTGAAAGTGGGAGAGGTCGGTGCTGACCACCAGCAGGGTTTCCTGGTCATTCCAGAGTGTTTCCATCACCGGGGCCACCCACTCGGGATCGCTCTGCCCGACCACCACCGGTACCAGGGTGAACTTTTCCAGTACCGTTTGCAGGAAGGGCAGTTGTACTTCCAGGCTGTGCTCCTCCTGGTGGGCTTCGTCAGATACGGAGACATGGGGCATGCCGCCAAGCGTTTCGATCGCCGCCCTGTCCAGGGGAATATCCCCCAGCGGCGTACTGAATGCCTCGACGCCCGGTACCGCCATACCCCTCAGGTAGACCCGGTGGGCGGGACCGAACAGGGCGACCCGGCGTATCCTACCCCGAAGGGGACGCAGGCGGGCATAGGCCAGGGCAGCGGTGGCACCGGAATAGACATAGCCCGCGTGCGGCACGATCAGCCCCCGGGGCAGCGGGTGCTCTTCATCGGAGACCCCACCCATCAACAAATCGATATGTGCCCGCAGTCGCGACGGATCTTTCTCGTAGAATAATCCTGCCACTGCAGCCGGCCGTGTTTTCATTGAACTACAATCCATTTAACCTGTCTTAAAGCCTATAACCTTATTTAATACATGGATATAGTATAGCAATGCAAGGCCATGAAGACACCATAGTCGCTACCCGTTACTGGCACCAGCGGGACGATGGACAGTTGCAGTGCGACCTGTGTCCACGCCACTGTCACCTGCAGGAGGGGCAGCGGGGGCTATGCTACGTGCGCCAGCGCCTGGACGACGAGGTCAAGCTGGTTTCTTATGGCCGTTCCAGTGGTTTCTGCGTGGATCCCATCGAGAAAAAGCCTCTCAATCACTTTTACCCTGGCAGCAGTGTTCTGTCCTTCGGTACCGCCGGCTGCAACCTGGCCTGCAAGTTCTGCCAGAACTGGGATACCACCAAATCCCGGGAGATGGACATAATGGCCGACCGGGCAAGCCCGCGGCAGCTGGCGGATGCAGCGAGCGGATCCGACTGCAAGAGCGTGGCCTTTACCTACAATGATCCGGTCATTTTCATGGAGTACGCGCTGGATGTGGCAGAAGCATGCCGGGAGCAGGGGGTCAAGACAGTAGCGGTTACCGCCGGCTATATCGACCCGGAGCCCAGGGTGGAGTTTTTCCGGGGGATCGATGCGGCCAATGTCGACCTCAAGGCGTTTACCGATGATTTCTATTACAAGATCTGCGGGGCACACCTGCAGCCGGTGCTGGAGACCCTGGAATATATTCGCCACGAAACCGACGTCTGGTTGGAACTCACCACCCTGTTGATCCCGGGCCAGAACGATTCCGCGGAAGAGTTGGACGCCATGACCGCCTGGGTAGTCGAGCACCTGGGGCCCGATGTGCCCATGCATTTCACGGCCTTTCACCCCGACTGGAAGATGCGCGATATCGAGCGGACGCCGACGGCGACCCTTTCCAAGGCGCGGAAAATCGCCCTGGACAACGGTGTGCGCTATGCCTATACGGGCAATGTGAGAGACAGTGAAGGCGGCAGCACCTGGTGCCACCACTGCGGTGAACTACTGATCGAACGTAACTGGCATGCCCTCGGTCACTGGGGGCTCAACGACAGCGGCGAATGCGCCGCCTGCGGCACACCGGTCGCCGGTAAGTTTGATTCCGGTCCGGGTGCCGGTGCCCAGCGCCCTGTCCGTGTAAGGTTCAACTGATTTAGGGACGGCCTAGCGCCACTGCATCGGCGTTGGTTCGAGCTTGACCACCCGGCCGGAGGTATAAATACCTGCCTCCACGCCTTTAACCTGGTACTCCAGGCCATCGAATATATTGATATAGGTTTGAAGGCTCTTCTCCGCTGCCAGGCGGTGCTGGAATGGCCCCTCGGTGCTGCCTTCCCGGGTGTGGTAATACCACTTGCCCGCCTCCATGAAGAAGCGGCTCGGACGAAACCTGTCGAAAGGTGTGCTGTCTTCTTTGCGATTGTCCATTGCTGTGTCCCCTGCGTTGTCTACTTATTCTGGGCTTGATGCCTGCGAACATAGTTGCATTTGCCTATTTTGTGAGCAATCGGGTCGATGACCCACAGGGGGTATGCCGCAAAGCTGTGATTTTTGGTCAATAACGGCGCTTGCACGGTCGGAAAATGATCAAAATCAGCAGGCTTGATTAACGGCATGGTTCAAAATGCTGTCCGTGTTTGATTGACAGACTGCTGACAAAAAACATTTAATCAGAAATGTTTTTATGGAGAAGCAGTCATGACCCGGCCTATACCGTTTGTGAGCGGCGCATCAGAAGAGCACGGACACCTGCAGGAATTCAATACTACCCCGCTCGAATTCCTTCACCGTGCCTACCAGGAGTGCGGTGAGATCTGCGAATTTGACCTGGGGGGATTGAGAACGGTGCTGCTGGTGGGGCCCGAGGCGCACGAGGCATTTTTCCGCACCCCGGACGAGCAGTTGTCCGCGGCTCAGGCCTACCAGATGATGGTGCCGGTATTCGGGGAGGGTATCCAGTACGGCGCCCCTCCGGATATCGAGCGACAGCAGCTGAAGATGCAGGTCCAGGGGCTTAAACACGATCGTATGGTTAACTACGCCGGGGTGGTTGAGAGGGAATCTGAGGATTTTATCCAGGACTGGGGCGATAGCGGGGAATTCGATATCTACGAGGCCTTTACCCAGTTGACCTTGAAAACCTCCACTCACTGCCTGCTGGGCACAGATTTCCGCTACCAACTGACAGAAGAATTCTCCGAGTTGTATCGCGACCTGGAAGATGGGCTGGCGCCGTCATCGATCAGTGATCCTTTCCAGGACGACGAGCGCTTCCAGCGGCGGGACAGGGCGCGGGAGCGGTTGGAAGAACTGATCACTGAGCGTGTCCGGCAGCGTCGTGAATCCGGCGGCTGGGAACACGACATGCTGCAGGTATACATGGATTCCACGTACAGTGACGGCAGGAAATTAACGGACCACGAGATTACCGGCATGGTGATCTGGTTCATGTTTGCCGGCCACCATACCAGCTCCAATACCACTGCCTGGACACTGCTGGAGATCGCGCGCAACCCACAGTACAAGCAGCGATTACTCGCAGAGATCGATGCTCTGTTCGAAGATTCCGCAACACTTTCCCTGAAAGGGCTGAGGGAAATCCCTCTGCTGGAGGGCTTTATACGCGAATCCCTGAGGCTTCACCCGCCTCTGAATGCAATTACCCGTCGCGTGATGCATGACTGGTCTTACAAGGATTACGTGGTGACTGCCGGCAAGAATGTCATGGTGTGTCCGCACATAAGTCATAAACTTCCCGAATACTTTGACCGTCCGGAAACCTTCGACCCGGACAGGCCGGCTCCCGCCAATCTCTTTGCAGAAATTCCCTTCGGCGGTGGGCGGCACAAGTGCATCGGCAACGGTTTTGCCATACTACAGGTCAAGGCGATACTTTCGACCCTGCTGCACAATTATGATTTTGAACTCACCCAGCCACCTGAAAGTTATGGTGAGATTATGCCGGCATTGATTTTGCGACCCACCGATCCCTGCGTGCTCAGTTACCATCGACGCGAGAGGGCGTGATACATGCGTTATCGTGTTTGTGTCGACAAGGACCTGTGCCAGGGTCACAGCATGTGTATCGCCGAGGCTCCGGATGTCTTCAGTGTGTCTGACCAGGGACAGATTTATGACACCGTAGAAGTCATTAGTGAAATTGTTGACGGCGAAAGCTACGAGAAGGCCAGGCTGGCCATGGCGGCTTGCCCGAACGGGGTTATCAGCCTGCAACCAGTAGAGGACGAAGAGTAGTGGAAGTCGCAGAGCTCAGTCACCAGGCTGCGAAGAGTCTGGCAACCCGTAACAGGGTCATCTCAGCCGTTATCGGCATTATCAAGGAACAGGGCTTTGCGGCTGCCAGTTCAACACGGATCGCCCGTCGCGCCGGGGTTACCTGGGGGGCAGTCCAGCACCATTTCGGCAGCAAGGAAGCTATCCTGCAGGAAGTTCTCGAGCATTCTCATCGCACATTTCAAGAGACCCTGGATGACCCGGATTTTGCCCTTGGAAGCGTTGCGGAGCGGGTCGAGAAATATGTGACGGCTGCATGGCGTCACTACCAGAGTGACGAATACATGGCAGCGATGGAAATTCTGCTGGCGACCCGGGGGGAGGGCAGGCGCATCAATGACCCGTTATTCAATCGCAGCCGCGCCGATCACCTTGCACTGGGGCGGCGTATATTTCACGAAAGCCAGGCGAGTGATCGGCAGGTCCAGGAGGCGGTGTACTGCGTGCACTGCATGCTGACAGGCGTTCTGCTGGAATCCACGCTGGAGCCGGGGAGCTTTGACGGCACACCCTACGTCGGGCATCTGCGGCGCCTGGTAGAGGACCTGCTATATCCCTGATCCTTCCAGGGTGCTGGTCACGCCTCTTCCCGCTCCTTCTGGAACTCGCTGATAGCTTCCTCAAGGGGCCCCAGCATGGAGGCCGCCCGCGGGTAGCCCGCGTACTGGGCGATAAACAGCAGCAGTTCCCGTGCCTCATCGGGGTTCATCTCGCCGCGCTTCAGGGAGGCTTTAGCCTGGATCTTGAAAGTCATCCCCTCGCCTTTCTCCGCGATAATACCCAGCAGTAAAATCCGTTTGTCGCGCATCGACAGGGTATCCCTGGTCCACAGCTCGGCAAACAGTTGCTTGAGCATGACATCGGTAAAGGCGTAGCCCTCGGGGGGTACAACGACATCGCCTGCGTAAACATCCTTGATAGTCTGTTCGCCGAGCGCCCGGCGTTCCTGGTCGTTCATGTTCAATACTCCTTTAATCGA
Source organism: Haliea sp. (assembly GCA_009937575.1). Taxonomy (GTDB): domain Bacteria; phylum Pseudomonadota; class Gammaproteobacteria; order Pseudomonadales; family Halieaceae; genus JAACFI01. Next base: position 5,684 of record JAACFI010000125.1, on the reverse strand, counting down.
ATTCTGTAGGGCGGGCTTCAGCCCGCCAAGGCATCCTGATTGTGGAAATCAATCCAATGTCCCGAAAATCTTGTCGTAAAACAGGGTGATCGTCGCATAGTTACCCATGTGCATGTTTTCGTGGTGTACGTGATGTTTCCTGGTAATCCAGGTCAGGGTCTTGAACGGGAAGTAGTCCAGGTCCACGTGGGTGTGATTGATGATATTGATCTGGGTGAAGATCACGAAAGTCAGGATGACCGTTACCACGTGGTAAGGCCCCAGTAGCGGAGCCAGCACCGCGATCGAGCCAAAGTACAGGGCCAGACCGACAAAAGTTTCCAGGGGATGTACGTAATGTGCATCGAGATAAGTGGGTGTCCGCGCCTGGTGGTGTAGCGCGTGCACCTGACGCATTTTACCCTGGCCGTGGAACCAGAATCGGTGTGTCAGGTAGTAGAAAAAATCATAAAACATCAGGACGATAAAAATATCCAGCAGGATTTTCCACGCCGGCAGCGGATCCAGGGTGACGAAGAACGGCAGCATCAGGGCGAAGAAAACGATATTGGTCCACAGGCCGACTTTCTGATTGGCTTTGACAATGGGTGGGTACTTGTCCTGCTTCCACTTGATTTTATCCTGTTCGCGGTTGATCTTGCGCATCTCCTGCAGGGGCTTGAGCCTGAATACCAGGTAGCGCGAGAGTTTGGTCAGTACCACTACGCCAACCAGAGCCACCAGCGACCCCAGCCAGTTGTAGTGCTGGAGAAAAGTGTCGAGCCAGGTGGTGTCCATTACGATTACCTCATGTTTCTATAGGGGAGAGCAGCATCTGGCCCAGGGCGCGGGCGCCTTCTTCTCCCAGTTGCCTGGTTAATTGACTGGCCAGCACGCGGATATCCACTGGCGTGCTATTGCCGAAAATTTCTTCCTCGAGATGCAAGGCACCGTAGAGTTCGCGCATTACCTCGGCAAGCCTACCCATTGCCCGGGGCCCTATGAGATCTGCAAATTCCTTTTGCAGTTCATCGACGCTGGTCACCGAATCCGCGATCAGGCCGCGACCGCGGCCGGTGAACAGCAGCACTACCTGACGTGCATCGCTGGAATCTGCCACGCGATGTATGTAGCCCAGGTCTTCCAGTTCATTGGCCACGGCGCTGATGGCTTGTTTGCTGACCTCCTGAGCGGCGGCCATCTGCTGGATGCGCCCGCCTCGGGGGCCGATTGCAGTGAGCACCTGCCCGAAGCTGTGTTTGAGATCCGGATGACCTTTGACAATGGTCAGTTGCATGAGACGGTCGTTGATGTAGTCACGCAGACGGGGGAGTAATGCCGCCAGCATCGGTTCCTGTTGGATTCCGGTGTCGTCCGCACGGGGGATAAGCAGCTTAAGGCTGGCACTGAGCCTCCCCAGGCTCTTCATTGCATCGCGGATAGCATCCCGGCCGGCAAACCGTTCCATCTCGTCCTGTAAGCTGGCTGCCACGGCGGTGCCCTCCGCGCGTAATTGGTCGCCTCGTTCGGTCAATGCCAGTAGCTTGGCCCGTCCGTCCCTGGGATCGGCGAGTCGCACAATATAGCCAGCGGCTTCAATCTGGTTGGCGGTCTGGTTGGCTGCCTGGCGGGATATACACAGTTGTTCCGCGATATCGCTGAGACGCGCACCACCATTACCAATCATGGTGATATAGGATTCGAAGTTGATGCGCAGGTCCCGGTGGCCCCGTTGCCGGATAAGCGTATGCATGATCTCCGACTGTAGATACAGGGCGACACCCATCAGGTGCCGCGCGAAATTGTCGCGGTAACGTTCCTGGATCCCGTCGCTCTCGTCGGGGATTGCATTCAAGTGCGTCATGGCATAAATTGTAAATGCTATTTGTCTAATGGTCAATTAAGCTTGACATTATATAATCAGTCCCTAGACTGGCGATCAAATGTCACACTGACCTGCATGGTGACTTTGACGGGAGTGCAGCAATGGCAGCCAAAAGAAACGTGGGTTATATCGGTCTGGGTAATATCGGTAAGCCCTCGGCAAAGCACCTGGTCAGCGATGACTTCAATGCGTTCGTTTACGACGTTTACCAGCCCTCGGTGGATGAGCTGGTCGATGCCGGGGCAACGGGCTGCGCTTCTGTGGCCCAGCTGGCCTCGGCATGTGACCATATCGGCATCTGCGTGCGCGACGATGCGCAGGTTGAAGAGTTGTTGTACGGGGGAGGCGGTATCCTGGCTAATGCGCAGGTAGGTACCTTCGTCGCCATTCACAGCACAGTCACCCAGGCGAATGTGCTCAAGTGGTTCGCTGACGCCGCGGGAAAAGGCGTTCGCCTGCTTGACGCACCCATTACCGGGGGTGCCCACCGCGCCGCAGACGGCACACTGTGTTATATGGTCGGGGGTGAACAAGCAGCTGTTGAGGCCTGTGCCCCGGTGTTTAACACCTCTGCGGAGAAAGTCGTCCACGCCGGTCCCACAGGATCCGGCATCGCCCTGAAACTCTGTAATAACTTCATACAATACACCGAGTTTGTGGCTATGGCCGAGGCTACCCGACTGGCCGAGGCCTGTGGCTTGTCTGTCGATGTGCTGCGCGACGTGGGCCTGTCCAACGGAGTGGTTAACGAGCAGATGCATATGTTCGTGACTGGCCGCAATTCACTTGCGGGTTCCTGCAGTGAGGAAGAGATGGATCAGTTTTTCGGTGCGATGGGGCGACTGGGACGCAAGGACCTGGAGTGCGCCCTGTCGACGGCCGCGGAGAAGGGCGTCAGGCTGCCAACAGCCGAGTACATATGCGACCGCATTGAGGATGTTTTTCTCGCCAAAGACGAATCCCGTCCCGTCAGCTGAGAGGAGAGAGGTGTGAATCCGGAAACAAGACTTTTTATCGACGGAGAGCTGGTGGCTGCGGCTTCCGGCAGTACCTATCCCAATATCAACCCCGCTACCGAGGAAGTGATGGGGGAGGTGGCCGATGCAGGCCCTGAGGATATGGACAAGGCTGTCGCCGCTGCCCGCCGGGCCTTCGACGAGACCGACTGGTCGACCAATCATGCGTTTCGCCTGGAGTGCTTGCAACAACTCAAAGAAGGCCTTCAGGCGGAGATGGGGGATTTCAAGCAGCAGATTGCTGCGGAAACGGGTGCTCCCCTGGGCATCTGCGGCGAGATGGGTCCCCAGTGCGATATCCCCATCGGTTTTATGGACTATACCCTGGAGCGCCTGCCGCAATATGAATGGAGTCGGGATATCGGCATTTCCGAAATGATGGGCGGTAAGAGCCGGCGACTGGTGGAGAAAGAAGCCATCGGCGTGGTGGCCTGCGTCACCCCCTGGAATGTACCCCTGCAGATCAACCTGGCCAAGTGCGTGCCCGCCCTGGCCGCCGGTTGCACAGTCATCCTCAAGGCGGCGCCGGATACGCCCTGGTCAGCCACTATGTTGGGCCGCATCGTCAAGGACTACACGGACATTCCCGCGGGGGTATTCAACGTGATTACCTCCGAAGATCCTGCCACCGTAGGCGACCAGCTGGTGGGCGATCCCAGGGTGGATATGGTGTCCTTCACCGGCTCCACGGCGGTAGGCAAGCACATCATGGCCCGCGCCAGCCAGACGGTTAAAAAGGTGTTCCTGGAACTGGGTGGTAAGTCGGCCAATATCGTGCTGGACGACGCTGACCTGGGAACCAGCCTGCTCAGTGCGCTGGCGGTCTGTTTTCACGCCGGGCAGGGCTGCGCCCTGAATACACGATTGCTGGTGCCCCGGGCGAAGCAGGCAGAAGTGGAAGAATTGTTGGAAACCTATTTCGGCTTTATCAGCTACGGTGACCCCGCCGCCGAGGGCGCCATCATGGGTCCCCAGGTGAATGCCAGGCAGCGCGAGCGGGTGCTGGCCTATATCGAGAAGGGTAAGGCTGAAGGTGCGAGGCTGTTGCTCGGTGGCGGTACGCCCGACCACCTGGATAAGGGCTATTATGTTGAGCCCACCGTATTCGTCGACGTCACCAACGATATGACTATCGCCCGGGAGGAGATCTTCGGCCCGGTGCTGGCGGTTATTTCCTACGAGGACGAGGAAGATGCCATCCGCGTCGCCAACGACTCGGACTTCGGGCTTTCCGGCAGCGTGTGGTCCGCCAGTGAAGAGCGAGCCCTGGCGGTGGCCCGGCGCATTCGCACGGGCACGATCAACGTCAATGGCGGTAATTTCTACGCGGCAGATGCCCCCTTTGGCGGTTATAAGCAGAGCGGTATAGGGCGCGAGATGGGGCTCGAGGGCTTCGAGGAATATCTGCAAACAAAGACCATAGCGATAGGCGTATGAGTACAGAGCTGAAAGATAAGGTTTACATCGTTACCGGTGGTTCTAAAGGCTTTGGACTTGCCATCGCCAAGAGCCTGGTGGCCCGGGGTGCACGGGTGGGCCTGTTGAGTCGCAACCAGTCTGGCCTCGACCAGGCGGTGAGTGAAATCGGTTCGGATCACGCCTATGGTGTGGCCAGTGACGTGGCACATCGGGAGGACATCAGTGCGGCCTTTGAGAGCATCAAGCAGCATTTCGGTCGCCTGGACGGGCTGGTCAACAATGCAGGCATGGCGCGACCGAACGCCGTGGAGAACCTGGTGGAAGCGGAAGTGCTGATGCAGGTGCAGACCAATTTCCTTGGCACTGTATTTTGCTGCCAGGCGGCGATTCCCCTGCTGCGGGGCGGAGAGAATCCGCGCATTATCAATATTTCCTCGGCGTCCGCCCACCATTACGATGAGATGAGCCACCTGTCCATTTACGCCTCCACCAAAGCGGCCGTGGAGCGTTTCACCCGCGACCTGCGGGTCGAGTTACAGGACGATAATATCGGGGTGACCTGTCTACGGCCGGGGGCGGCATGGACGAGTTTTGCAGAGGGTTGGGATGCCGGGGCCATACAGGCGGGAATGGAAGCCTGGGCACATGCCGGCACCTATATGGATACCGGTATGGAGGTAGAACAGGTGGGTGATGCCGTGGCTTATTCTTTATCTCAGCCTGTCGGTGTGGCGGTGGACCTGCTGGAAATCCGCCCCAACGTGCTGACGCCAAAGGCGCAGTTCTGAAAAATATTTCACCGCAACAGGTTTGAATTATGAATGACGTATTGGGCTACCACGGTAAGAATGTAGTAATCACTGGCGCTGCCTCAGGCATGGGACAGGCCGCCGCGCAACTTCTGGTGGATCTTGGCGCCAATGTATACGCCCTGGATATCGCCGATGTATCGGTTCCCGTACAGAAGGCGATCGAGGTCGACATGCAGGACGGCGGTACTATCGATGCCGCGCTTGCTGAGGTGCCGGAAGAGATATATGCGCTGTTCAACTGCGCCGGGGTACCCAGCCCGCCATTCTCCGCGCAGGAAACCGTGCTGATCAATTTTGTCGGGCTGCGCTATCTCACCGAGGCCTTGATCCCTCGTATCATCGAAGGCGGGGGTATAGCATCCATTGCCTCCACCGCCGGTATGGGATGGAAGTCCAACCTGGCGCAGGTCAGGGAATTCCTGGGCCTGGATAACAGTTTTGAGTCAGCGGTTAAGTGGTTGCTGGACAGCGCCGAAGCCGTAATGGATGGATACGGTTTCTCCAAGCAGTGCATCATCGTCTACACCCTGAGCAAGGCAAAAGTACTGGCCGATAAGAATATTCGCATCAATT
>JAACFI010000489.1 GCA_009937575.1 Haliea sp. | reverse complement strand
CGACTTTGCCACCCGGAACCTGTCTTCGGTTAAGGCGATGTGTTCCGGCGGCTCAACGGTACCCCAGGCTCTGGTGAGGCGTTTGGAACAGACCTTGCAGGCACCTTTTACCATCGTGTTCGGGCAGACAGAGTGCTCACCGGTGGCATCCATGACGAGGGCCAGCGATACCCTTGAGGATAAGGCGAACACCCTGGGCGGCCCGATGCCGGGCGTGGAAGTCAAGATCATCGACCCGGAGTCCGGGGAGACCGTGCCGATCCATACCCTCGGCGAGTACTGCACCCGGGGTTACCACGTGATGCACGAATACTTCGAGATGCCCGAGGCGACGGCAAAAACCATCGATGAGGAGGGCTGGCTGCATACCGGAGACCTATGCTCCATGGACGAACGCGGCTACTGCAAGGTTGAAGGGCGCCTGAAGGATATGATCATCCGCGGGGGAGAGAATATCTATCCCAGGGAAATCGAGGAACTGTTGTTCAAGCACCCGGCCGTGGGCGAGGCGGCCGTGGTCGGACTGCCCAGCGAGCGCATGGGGGAGGAAGTCGCAGCATTTCTGCGCGCAGCCCCCGGTGAAGCGATAGACAAGGATGCGCTGTTCGCCTACCTGCGACAGCACCTGTCACCGCAGAAAACGCCACGCTACTGGTTCGAGGTGGAGGAGTACCCGCTGACGGGTTCAGGAAAGATCCAGAAGTTCGAGCTGCGCAAACAGTGGCAGGAGGGCCGTCACCAGGAGATCTAGGCCCCGGGGTTATCAGAGCGACTTCAGGTGCTGAACCATCCGCTGGCGGGTCTTCTCGTCGGGTAAACGACCGAATCCCGCACCAATGTTATCGAGCGCGTGTTTGGGATTGGCGGTTTCGGTCAGCACGCAGGTGACCGCCGGGTTCGAGAGTATGTACTTGAGGGAGAACTGCGCCCAACTCGTGCAATCAAATTCTGCAGCCCACTCCGGTAGTTCATGCCCGCGAACAAGTTTGAAAAAGTCGCCATTGATAAAGGGGCGATTAATGGAGACCGCTACACCCTTGTCCAGCGCCATCGGTAGCACCTGCTTGCCAGCGGCGCTCTCCAGCGGCGAATAGTTCACCTGCAGGAAGTCCACCGTGCCTGTCGCCATCATTTTCATCATGGTGTCGTAGTAACTTTCATGATGCCGGGCTACCCCGATGTATTTTGTCAGTCCCTCGTACTTCCATTTTCGGAAAAGGTCCCAGTTCGGTTCACCGAACTCGGGATACGAGTGCGCAAGGTCTAATTGCTTCTTGCCGGTCATCGCCAACAGGCGCGAGATGTCCTGACGCATGGTCGCTTCATCATCGCCGGCAAAGTAGGTGCCAAGGAATAGATCTTTGGCAATACCCAGCGAATCCGCCACGCTGGCAACAACAAACCGGCTGTCGCCTGTGCAATCGATATAGGCGCCGCCATGCTGGTGGAAAAGCTTGATCAAAGCGGTGGAGCCCGAGACATCACCACGCCTGAAGGCGTTGGAATTCCCAAGCCCTATTACGGGCAATGAATCACTGGTGCCGGGAATCGCCCGCCGTGGCAGAGTCTGTTGGTCCGCGGCCGCTACCAGCCAGCTGGCAGGCGCAGCCATCAATGACGCTGCGAAGCCGGCACGCTTAATAAAAGACCTTCTATCGTGCATGACGCTTTCCCCGCTGGTAGATGCGGCTGATTTTACACATCCGATGATCTGTTTACCTCTGGAATATTGTACTCCAATAGTCTGCCTTTGCCGGAAAGATGGAGCCGGCTTATGTATTCCCCGATACTATCCCAACGCTTAATGGTTTAACCCGCACGGTCGATGTTGCCTTATTCCCCATACCCAAAGCGGTATCGTTCCCTTGGACCCCGGGCGAGGCTGGATGATCAATCGCCCGAAGATTTGAAAAGTTACCTGAACTACCCGGCTGTGTTGTAATTTGCTAAATTGAGGATTAGCTAAAAATGGGGGCTATGTGCATGGACAAGCACATACAATTCAACATGGGCCACTATGAATTGAAGACTCTCCGTATTTTGGTGCTCCCGCATTCCGCGGCGAACTGGTGCCACAGCACCTGACGACGAACCTGCCAGTGTTTTGCTGGAGGGGATACAGACTGAACAGTAGGAGGAGTGTTGATGAATGATGATCCGGAAATAAAGATGTCACCTCTTTGCCAAGAAATCTCCAGCGGCGGCAGTACCATCAAGGTTGAAATCTACGATGATGGCCAAGAGGGCTGGATCCTTGAAGTCGTCGATGAGCATGGAAACTCAAGAGTCTGGGATGACTCGTTCTCAACAGACACTGCTGCATTGACTGAGGTCAAGAAGGCTATTCTGGAGGAAGGCATCCAGGTATTGATCGGCTGATCGTAAAGCCATCTCCCTCCGCTACGACTCGGGACGAACCGCCACATCTTAACTATTCCTACCCTGGGTTGTGCCAAGAGGTGGCTACAAGAGGGCAGATAGGAACTTGAAATGGCCCCTCGGTAATTGGCACGCCCGGAGAGATTCGCAGCGGAAGGCCGCCCCCGTCCGACCGACTGACGGAACGCCGCCCGGTTCGAAGCCAGTTACTCTATCCAGCTGAGCTACGGGCGCGTGGAGAATGGATTATACAGGCTATAGACTCTCCGACTCCGGACTATGGGTCTTGCTCCAAATTCCTATAAAAGTGGGACGCTCTCGTCTATAGAAAACCTATAAGAATCAATAAGGTGGTGGGTCCAGAAGGACTTGAACGGCAGCGGCCGCCGAAACGTCGGACCTGACGACTCGACGCTAAGTCATATCCTGCATGGAGTTGGGGCGGAAGGGCAGATGGTAAACAGGAAAATGGCATCTTTAAGGCCGCCGTTGGGTAAGATCCATCGAGGTTTACAGCAATACATAACTCATGGATTCCAATTTAGCAATCGCCAGGG